>JAFGGD010000037.1 GCA_016930695.1 Candidatus Eisenbacteria bacterium | reverse complement strand
GGTGGGTGGCGAGAAGCCGCTCCGTTATCTGTCCCACCCTCGGTTTTCCGGTCCCACCCTCGGTTTCGATCTTGTTCCGTAGCGAGGATTTCGAGCGCTCAGCGAGAGGACCCTCTGGACGAGGCGCGCACCGGAAGCGTAGCCCTAGCTACGCTGAGGAGCGCGCCGATGGAAGAGGGTTCTCGCAGCGAGCGATCGGAATCCGCAGTAGGAACAAGATCGAAATCGAGGGTGGAAGTGGCTGGGATGCAGGGACTCGAACCCCGATTACACGGTCCAGAGCCGCGTGTCCTGCCATTGGACGACATCCCAACCGAGACCATAATTCTAACGGCGGACCGAAATCCGGTCAACCCGCCAAGGCGATCTTTCACAAAGATCGGCGGCGGGAGGGGATTTCTGAACCGGCTGCGGGAAAAGCGGTTGGATGGCTCGAATCCCGTATTTCGGCGCATCCCGATTCGGGCTCGTCGCCGCCCGCCGCCCAAAGAGTCGGCCGGAACGCACTCTTCCTCTAGAGCGCCGCGGCCGCCTTCCGGATCCGCCGGACCGACCTCTCCCGGCCGATGGTCTCGAACACCTCGAACATGGAGGGGCCGGCGGAAGCACCGGTGATCGCCGCCCGGCAGGCGTTCATGACGAGCCCCGGCTTCAACCCCTTCTCCTCCCAGAAAGCGCGGGAGACCCCCTCCACCGTCGCCGCGTCGAAGGGCTCCACCCCCTCCAACCGTTCGGCGAATTCCGGGAGCAGTCCGCGGAGCGCATCGGCGTTCTTCTCGAGGTTCTTGCGGACCGCGCTCTCCTCCATCGGGAAGTCGTCGGTAAACCAGGGACGGCCGCGGCCGGCGAAATCCTGGAGCGTCTGAAAACGGTCGCGCAGAAGCACGGCGGTCCGGCGGAACCAATCCGCGCGCCCCTCCTCGTACTCGGGCCGCCACAATCCGGCGCGCTCCAGGAAAGGCTTGGCCGTCTTGGCGAGCGCTTCCGGCGACAAATCGTTTATATATTCGGCATTCAACGCGAGCGCCTTCGGATCGGTCCAGGCCCTTTCGTCCCCCTCCCGAAAATTGAAAATCGCGTTCGACTTGTTCACGCCGGCGAGTTCGAAGGCGCGGATCAGCTCCTTCCGCGAGAGCTTCTCCCTGTCGTCGCCGGGGGACCAGCCGAGGAGCGCGAGGAAGTTGAGGAACGCCTCCGGTAGGAAGCCGCGGTCCCGGTAAGTGGTGAGCGAGACGATTTCGCCGTGCTTTCTCTTGGAGAGTTTCCCCTTGTTCGGAGCGAGGAGGAGGGGGAGGTGCGCGAAGAACGGCACCTCGTAACCCATTGCCCGGTAGAGGAGTATCTGCTTCGGCGTGTTGGAGAGATGATCCTGGCCGCGGATCACGTGGGTGATCCCCATCTCCGCGTCGTCCACGACCACGCTCAGGTGATAGGTGGGCGATCCGTCCGACCGGAGCAGCACGAAGTCCTCGATGTCGGCGCCCCGTTTGGAGGTGGAGCCGTAGACGCCGTCCTCGAAGGCGATCTCCTCGTCGGCGGGGGTCCGGAAGCGGAGCGCGAAGGGTTCCGCGGCGGAGCGCCTCTCCGCCTCCTTCGCGTCGAGATCACGGCAACCACAGCGGACCGCTCCGTGCGACTTCTCCTCCAACGCCCGCGCTCGGAGCGTTTCCGCCTCCCCGGCCGTGCAGAAGCAGCGATAGGCGGCTCCCTTCTCCAAGAGAAGGTGGGCGTAAGCGCGGTGCGTCTCGGCCCGGGCGCCCTGAAAGATCGGCCCCTCGTCCCAATCGACGCCGAGCCAGGCGAGACCGTCCAGGATGTAGCGGATCATCTCTTCCGAGGAGCGCTCCCGGTCCGTGTCCTCGATGCGCAGCACGAACACGCCGCCGTGCTTCCGCGCGAACAACCAGTTAAAGATCGCCGTCCGCGCGCCGCCGACATGCAGGTAGCCGGTCGGGCTCGGGGCGAATCGCACGCGTACCTGATTCAAAACGTCTCCTCCCGAAAAACGACGACGACCCGAACGGTCGCCGACGGAAGCCCAATCGTAACAGGAAGCGCGTATTTCGGGGACACAATACCATGAGCGGCTCTTGGGCGTGGCGTCCCCGAGTTACCCCTCTTCCCCTCCGCCGGGGCCATGGTACTCCACGATGTTGCGGGCGGATTCGAAGAGACGGATCCGGTGGAGCCGGGCGCCGCCGAGTTCGCCGCCCAGTCTCTCCCACGCCGCCCGGGCGATGTTCTCGGCGGTCGGGTTCAGCTCACGGAACTCGGGCACGTCCAGGTTCAGGTGAGTGTGGTCCAGGTAGTCGACCACCCGTTCCCTCACCAAGGCGTCCATCTCCGGCACGTTGACGATCGTCCCGGTCGCCGGGTCGACGACGCCGCGCACGGTCACCTCCAAGTCGTAATTATGGCCGTGCCCGTTCGGGTTGTTGCAACGGCCGAAGATCCTCCGGTTCTCCTCTTCGGAGAGGGCCGGCTCGTGCAGCCGGTGGGCCGCGCAGAAGTGATAGACCCTCGTCAGGAACACCTCGCTCCTCCCCCGCTCCTTTTCAGCATAAATGGTTTCATCCTCGGCGAGCTTGATCCGGAACAGGCGCCCCTCCGCGAAAAAAGGGGCGAGCCGCTCCCACAGATAAGCGCAGAGATTCTCGAGGGTGGGCGGCTCCTCCCGGAAACGCTCCACCTCTTCGTTCAACAGCTTTTCGTTCAGCCCCCCCATCGCGCGGCGCACCACCTGTTTCACCACGGTGAGATTCTCCACCATGCCGGTCCGTTCCGAGACGGGGCCGAAGACGGTGGTCTCCAGCGTGTAGTTATGGCCGTGTACGGCGGCGGTGCCGTAGATCCGCTCCGCCTCTTCGCGCGTGAAGCGCGGCATGCGGTAGTGATGGGCCGCGGAGAAAGTCTCTTTACGGATAAGATAAGCGTGGTCTGTCAACGCGGTTCTCCCGCTGGGGGACGAAGGGTCGCGGCGGCGCGCCGGAACGGCGGCAGATTACCACCGCGCGGAGGGCCGGTCAAGAAGCGGGCGACCGCCGGCCCGCCGTGCTATGCTGGCGTTCATGAACGAAACAGCCCCAACCGCCGGCCGCGACGGTCCGCTCGCCGCGGTGATCCTCGCCGCCGGCCGATCGAGCCGCATGGGCCGGATGAAGGCGCTCCTCCCCTTGAGCGGTTCCACCGTGCTCGGTCTGGCGATACGCGCCTGCCGGGACGGAGGGTTCGGTCCGATTCACGTCGTGGTCGGCCACCGCGCCGCCGAGGTCGCCCCCGCCGCGGGCGCCGGCGTGAAGATCGTCGAGAATTCGCGCTACGACGAGGGGCAGCTCACCTCCCTCCAAGCGGGGATCCGCTCCCTCCCGGCGAATGTCGCCGGCGCACTGGTCTCCCCCGTCGACCATCCCCTCGTGACCGGCCGGGAGACGGCCCTTCTCGCCGCCGCCTTCCGCGGCGAACGGGAAAGGCGCCGCATCTTCGTCCCCTTCTTCGCCGGGCGGGAGGGCCGCCCCTATCTCGTCGACCGCGCCCTCTTCCCTCTCTTCCTGGAACTCCCCGCGGGCGCGCCGGGGAGGCGCGTCGTGTGGGACCATCCGGATTGGGTCCGGCCCGTCGACGTGGAGAGCGACGCCGTCCTCATCGACATCGACACGCCCGGAGACTATGAGCGTGTCCGCGCCAGACTTTCTTCTCCGCCCCCACCGCCCCAAACGCCCGGCGCCCTTGATCCCTCGTAAGAATAGTGATATTATTGTGTTAACTGTCACCCACGATCGACAGCCCGCTCCCGGTCCCTTCGGAGAAAGGACGACAGGATGAACCGCGCGCTATTATCGATTCTCGTCGCGGCGACGCTTTTCAGCTCCTCCGCTTTCGCCGCCGCTCCGGACGCCGCCGCCGAGCCGTGGCGGGAGGTCGCGAAGAGCGACCCCGTGCTCTCGGAGCGGCTGGTCGATCTCGCCGCCGAAAGGGGAGACGCCCCGCTCAAGGCATGGGTTTTCTTCACGGACAAAGGAATAACCGACGCGGGCGCCTTCGGGCGCGCCCTCTCCGTCGCCGAGCGCGCCCTGACCGGCAAGGCGATGCTCCGTCGCCAGAAGACGCAGCGCGGCGGCTTCCTCGTCGGCCACCACGACCTCCCGGTGATCCGCGCATACGTCGAGCAGGTCCTCGCCACCGGCGCCCGGCAACGCGCTCTGTCCCGCTACCTGAACGGGGTGAGCGTGGAAGCCCCGATCGAGACGCTCCGATCGATCGCCGCCCTCCCCTTCGTGCGCGCCGTGACGCCGGTACGCGCCGGGACCCGCGAACCCGCCCGGCCGGACCGTCCGATCCGGGAGAAGCCGCGCGGAAAAACGGAAAAACAGTTTTACAATCTAAACTACGGCTCCTCGCTCCACCAGCTCGAGATGATGCAGGTGCCGGAGCTGCACGACCGGGGATTGGACGGCTCGGGCGTCCGCATCTGCATGCTCGACAGCGGGTTCAAGCGCACGCATGAGTCCCTTCTTTCCGTGAACGTGATCGCCGAGAGGGACTTCATCAACGACGACGGCAACACCGCTCCCGAGGCGGGCGATCCCTCCAACCAGCACAGCCACGGCACCACGATCCTCTCGCTCATCGCCGGTTACAGGCCGGGCGATCTGATCGGCCCCGCCTACAACGCCGAGTATCTGCTCGGCAAGACGGAGGACATGAGCCAGGAAGAGCCGATCGAGGAGGACTGGTGGGTCGAGGGGATCGAGTGGGCGGACAGCATGGGCGCCGACCTCGTCTCTTCCTCCCTCGGGTACAATGACTGGTATGCCTACGAGGACATGGACGGGAACACAGCGACCACGACCGTCGCCGCCGACCTGGCCGCCTGGAACGGGATCCTGGTCTGCGTCTCCGCGGGGAATGAGGGGAGCGGCTCCTGGACCTACGTCACCGCCCCGGCCGACGCGGACTCGGTGATCACCGTCGGCGCGGTCTGGTCCGACACGATCATCGCCTCTTTCAGCTCCCGCGGACCGACTTACGACGACCGAATCAAGCCGACGCTGGTCGCCCAGGGTGTTTACGACTATTCCGCCAGCGCCTACGAAGACGACGCTTACGGCGACTGCCACGGCACCTCCTGCTCCACGCCGATCTTGGCGGGGGCGGCGGCGCTTCTTCTGCAGGCGAATCCTTCCTGGAACAACATGGACCTGATCGAGACGTTGAAGTCCACGGCCACTCAATCCGCGTCGCCGGACACCGCGATGGGCTGGGGGCTGATCCAGGTCGCGGCCGCCCTCGACCAAATCACCGCCGTGCAGAACGAGAGGGATCTGATCGGCTGGGCGGGCGTTCCCACGCCCCCGGTGAGCCGGCTCGCCATCGCCGCCGCGCCCAATCCCTTCAACCCAAAAGTAACACTCCGGATCACCATGTCGCGGGCCGCCGTTCTCTCGGTCCGCGTGTTCGACGCCCGCGGATCCTTGGTGGACACCCTCTACCATGACGTGACGTCCGCCGGAGAAACCCGGATCGTTTGGGACGGAAAGGACACCCGCGGCCGCGACGTCCCGAGCGGCGTCTACTTCGCCCACGCGGTGAGCGAAGGGTCCCGAACCACGGAGAAGCTGAATCTGGTGCGCTGACGCCGCGCGAAGGACAAACAGGATAGAAAAAGGCCGCCCTCACGCGCGGAGGGCGGTCTTTTATTAAGAGGGCGCGGCCGGCGGCGCGGCGTCATCAGCCGAGCACGCGCACTCCGAAGCGAGAGAGAAGATCGACCAGACGGGTGATGGGGAGGCCGACGATGCCGGTCGGGTCGTTTGTGCGGATGGACGCGAAAAGAGCGGCGCCGAGCCCCTCGATCCGGTAGGCGCCGGCGCAATCGAGAACGTGTTCCCGGTCGAGGTACGCCTCGATTTCCGCGTCGGTCAGATCGCGCATGTCGAGGAACGCTTCGTCGAGCGCCGTCTCGATCCGCGCTTCCGCGCCGCCGCGCGCGATCGCCACGGCGGTCACCAGGCGGTGCTCCCGGCCGCGGAGCCGCCGGAGCGCTTCCCGCGCCCGCTCCCGCGTCCCCGGCTTGGAGAGCGTCTCGCCGTCCACTTCGACGATCTGGTCGGAGCCGATCACCACCGCCTCCGGAAAGAGGGACGAGACGGCGGCCGCCTTTCGCGCCGCCAGCATCGTCGCCCTCTCCCCCGCCGGCAAATGGCCGAGCCCCTCCTCGTCGCACCCGGGCGCCGCCGCCCGGAAGGGGAGGCCGAGCCGTTCCATCAACATCCGGCGGTAAGGGGAGGTGGAGGCGAGAATCAATTCCGGTGGGCCGTTCATCCCGTCTTCTTCTTCCGCCGCGCCGACAGGTTCGCCAGGATCCTCTTCTTCACCCAGGCGCCCATTTCCTCCGGCTTGGCGGCGGCGACCGCCTCGGGCAGATCGGACAGCCTCAGCTCCGCCCGGGCCGCCACCTTGTGCCCTCCCGCGCTACCGACCTCGGAGAAGGCTTCCCGCGCGATCCGGCCCACATCCACCCGCGCGCCCCTCCCCCGATGAATCACCACGATCCGATTCCGGTAAGTGCTCCCCACCGCCACGACGGAGATGTTCTCCACGCCGATGAAGATATCCGCCAGGATCACCAGGCTGTCCGGCGGAACCGGCCCTTCGAGAAAGACGTAAAGGAATTTCCTCCGGATCTGCACGTTCGCGATCGCGCGCGCGATCAGCCCGAGATCGCTCCGCGAGATCCTCTCGTACTCGATCTGCCGGAGCGCCTGCATGTTCGTCCGCGGCAACAGGTAGGCGTAGGCCTCCACGTCCTGGTGCGCCGCCGAGCGGGTCAGGCTGTTCGTGTCGGTCTTGATGCCGAAGGCGAGCGCCGTGGCGAGCGGGCGTTGGATCTTCAACTTCGCCTCTTGGAGGTAGCGGGTCATGATGGTGGCGGTGGCGCCCAGTTTGGGGCGTAGGTCCGCGAAGGGAACCTGCGGCGCGTTCACCACCGGGTGGTGGTCGATCACCACGTCGATTTGGGGAAGAACGATGTGCGCGAACTGGTCCGGTTGGCCGTCCACGATGGCGAACCGGTTGTAGGATTCCAGATTCACCTTGTCGAACCGCTCGGTGGGGATCTTCAGGATCCGCACCATCGCCCGGTTTTCGAGGCGCTGGATGTCGCCCAGGTGGCTGATGCCGCAGCTCTGCACGCGCCCCGTAAGAATGCGTTTGAGCGCCCACGCCGAGGAGAGCGCGTCCGGGTCCGGCTTCATCAAAACGAGCAGGCGGTCGGAGGGGGCGAGGGTCTTGTAGAGCTCCCTCAGTTTTTTCCCCGAGTACGTCATCGCTCTCCGCCGGCCGTCGCGGCCTCCGCCGCCTGCCCGTGCCGGGACCGGTTAAGATCCGTAATTCGCAGGGTTTAATCCCTGCAACGCCTTGGGAACGAAATCGCCGTTCTTGCGGATCAGTTCCCCGTCGAACCAGACTTCGCCGCCGCCGTGGTCGGGGGTCTGAATCAGCACCATGTCCCAGTGGACCGACGAGGTGTTGCCGTTGAAGGCGTCCTCGTAGGAGCTGCCCGCCGCCAGGTGGATGCTGCCGCCGATCTTCTCGTCGAAGAGAATGTCGCACATCGGCTTCTTGATCTTGGGGTTGAAGCCGAAGGCGAACTCGCCGAGGTAGCGAGAACCTTCGTCCGTGTCGAGGATGTTGTTCAGCTTCTCCGTGTCCGAGCCGGTCGCCTCGACGATCTTGCCGTTCTTGAAGACAAGGCGGATGTTCTCGAAGATGATTCCCTGGTAGATGGTTTTGGCGTTGTAGTGGATCACGCCGTTGACGCTGTCCTTGACGGGGCAGGAGTAACACTCGCCGTCGGGAACGTTCTTCTCGCCGCAGCAGGGGATCACCGGGATACCCTTGATCGAGAAGGTGAGGTCCGTCTCGCCGGGGCCGAGGATGCGCACCTGGTCCGCCTTCTCCATCGCCTCCACGAGCGGCTTCACCGCCACGGCCATGTGGGCGTAGTCGACGAGGCAGACGTCGAAATAATAGTCCTCGAACTTGTCGGTGCTCACGCCGGCGAGCTGGGCCATCGCCGGGTGCGGCCAACGGAGGACGACCCACTTCGTGTTCGGCACGCGATAATCGCCGTGCACATGCTTGAACACGTGGGACTGGTAGCTTTTCATCTTGGCCGGCTCGACGCTGGCGAACTCGGTGGAGTTGTGCTGCCCGCGCATGCCGATGTAAGCCTGGACCTTCTCCATCTGAAAGCGCTCCACCGAGCCGATCAGCTTCATCCGTCCCTCCACCTGATCCGGCGTGCCGGTCTGGACGAGCTGGCGCATGAGCTGGTTGTCCTTGAGGAGGAGGAGCGGCGTGCCGCCAGCCTCGGCGGCCCGTCGGATCAGGGCGGAGACCATCTCCCGGGGGATGTCGGTCGCCTCGATCAGGACCGCCTCCCCCTTCTTCAGGTGCGTCGAATGGCCGATGAGCAGGTCGGCCAGTTTGTCCATGCGTGGATCTTGCATGTCGCCTCCTTGCTTGCGAATGGATCGTTTTCGCCGGATTCCGCCTCAGTATACGGGATGCCCCGGATTGGGAAAAGGGGCATGTCCGTGGCTCCCGCCGACGACCGCGGTGCGCTCGTCCGGGGGCCGTGGTAAGATGGGGGTGGTTTGATGAACGGCTCCCCCGGGAGGTGAAGATGCGCGCTCCGCTCCATGCTTCGTTCGCGAGGCGATTCGCGCCGGGACGCGCGCTCCTCCCGTTCGCCCTGCTCGCCTCCGTCCTTCTCCTTCCCGGCTGCGACGAGAACGACGCGGGTTTTTATTCCTTCGTGGTCGTGAGCGACTCCCACACCGGAGGAGGACCCCACACCGGCGAGAAGACTTATCGGAAGATTCTCGCCATGGTGAATGAATGTGAACCGGATTTCGTGGTGCACTGCGGCGACTGGATCGTCGGGCCTTCCTACGATGAGGCGGGGCTCGCCACGGCGGACACCTTCTTTGCGATCAACGGAATTCTCGACTCCTCCATCGCTTTCTATCCGGTGCTGGGGAACCACGAGGGGGATTCCCGAGATTATTCCTACGCTCGCTCTTTCTTCCCCGTCTTCGGCGACAGCGGCTGGTACTCCTTCGATCACGGGAACTCTCACTTTTTCGTCGTCGAGAACTGCTCCGACGCGCCGGATTCGGAACTGCGCGGATACCGCTACTGCAAGCCCAACGGGGGGATCAACACCCCCGGATCGCGGCAACGGCGTTGGCTCGAAAGGGATCTCGCCTCCCGGAAACCGGGAACGACATGGACATTCGGGTTCGGACACCGCGCCTACTACGGCGCCGAGCAGTACAAGGGGAGGATGAACGTCGATATCGCCCGCGCCGGTCCGGGGGCGTTCTGCCCCTTCATCGAGGACGCCGGTGTAGACGTCTTTTTCAACGGCGACCAGCACTGCTACACCCGGACCGCGCCGATCCGCGGCGGCCGCGCGTGGACCGAGACGGATAGCTCCACGGTCTATCTGACCTGCGGCGGCGCGGGTGGCCGGATCGATCGCGGGGGGGCAAAAAGAATTTCCCCTTCCCCTACCCGGACGCGCTGCCGGAGGGCGCTTTCCGGGCGGGCACGAAGACCACGCACTTCTTCCTCTATTGCGCCGTGGAGGGCCCACTCTTCCACGCCGAAGTGATCGACACGTCCGGCGCCGTGATCGATTCCTTCACGATACGGAAGTAGGGGCCGTCCAATCCCCACCAGATAACTTCTATTTTTAGATCGCATTTCTGGAGTGTTGGTTTTTTTGCGCAGCCGCCGGGTCCTTTTCCCCACCCCAAAAGTAAAATGGCGCGCCTGGGGTTTGGCGGAGAAAATTTTGCCAACCGTCAACGGATTATGCTAAATCGCAAAAGAGTGCCGACTCCGGTTGACGGGTCAAAGCGATTCCTTTTTAAGTGGTTACCCGGTCACCAGGGTTGAATGCCCCGGTTTGACAACCCCGGTTGCACTCTTCACGGATGGAGACGGGCGGGCATCCGGGGAGGCTATATTTCTTAACTCATTACATTCCAACAGATAACACTGCTCGCGGGTCCGATTCGTTCCCTGTTTTACGATTTGGCACAAGCGTTGCTCTTGTATAAGAGCGAGGCCGAACGGGAGACCGGCCTTGAGCTTCCTCGGTTTAATTGTTGTCGCTTTCCTCAGTGGGGGAGCGTGGGGAGCGACGGCTCGCCGAGGTCTTGGGGGACCCTTTGGGGTCCTCCAAGTTTTTTTTCCCCATTCCCCTCCACCCACCTCCATGCTTGGGCTAAACTGGTCCGGCCGGTCGGAGCGAAGAGGCGCCGAACCGGGCGGGCGGTTCCTTTCCGTCCGCGAGGAGAGGCAATGGGCCGCCAACCGGACCACTTTCGTTCCCCCCTGGTGGATCACTTCCGCGCCCACGGGTACCGCCTCCGTTTCGGCGACACCACCATCGCCCTCGCCGCCGAGTTCGGCTTCTGCTACGGCGTGGACCGCGCCGTGGATCTGGCCTTCGGCGCCCGCCTCCGTTTCCCCGGACGCCGGATCTGGATCACCGGAGAAATCATCCACAACGCCCGCGTAAACCAAAGGCTTCACGATCTGGGCGTGCTCCTCCTCCCCGACAGCGGACCGGACCGAGAGAAACGATACGGATCGATCCGTCCCGAGGACGTGGTGCTCATCCCCGCCTTCGGCGTCGCCGCCGCCGAACTCACTTTCCTTCGATCCCTCGGATGCGATCTGATCGACACCACATGCGGATCGGTGCTGAACGTCTGGAAGAGGGTCCGTCAGTACGCGCGGGACGGGTTCACGTCTGTCATTCACGGGAAGGCGGAACACGAGGAAACCGCCGCCACCTGCTCCCAGGTGAGAGAGGCGGATCCGGAAGGGAAGTATCTGGTCGTTCGGGATCCGGGCGAGGCGGAGAGGATCGCGGCGATGATCGAGACGGGCGACACCGGAAGTTTCTTTTCCGGTTTCGCGCGCGCATTCAGCCCGGGGTTCGACCCGGATCGCGACCTGGAACGGATCGGCCTCGCCAACCAGACCACCATGCTCGAGATGGAATCGCGGGAGATCGAAGCGATCTTCCGGCGCGCCATGGAAGTCCGTTACGGCCCGGAGGAGGGCGCGGAGCGTTTCCGCGCTTTCGCCACGATCTGCAGCGCCACCGAGGACCGCCAACGCGCGGTGCGGGACCTGATTCGGGACGGAGTGGATCGCGTGCTCGTGGTGGGCGGCGCCAACAGCTCCAACACGGGGCACCTCGTGAAAATCTCCTCGGGGAGCGCGCCGACCTACCACATCGAATCAGCGGACTGCATCCTGGATCGGGATTCGATCCGCGCGAAGGAGTTGGGCGGACCGGTGCGCGTGATGCGGGATTGGCTCCCCGAAGGGCCGCTCATCGTCGGCGTCACCGGCGGCGCCTCCACGCCGGACTCTCTCGTCGGCGAGGTGATCGCGCGCGTGCTCCGGCTGCGGGGCGAGACGCCGCCGGCGGAGCCGTCGGCGGGGGGAGAGTAGGCGCGGAGAGCCGGAAAGGACGAAGAAAGGCGGGCCCCCTCTCCCGCCGCGTGGTTCGGCGGGAGAGGGAATCCGGCCGGCGCCCCTTTCGTCGGCTTAGGGGAAGCCTCCGGTCACTGCAGCGTCTTCATTAACTCCTCGACCGCTTTCTTCAGCTGCGGGTCGCGGCCGTCCATCCAGTCCTTGTAATCGTTATAGACATAAAAGTCCGGAGCGCGGCCGTTGTTCTCCAGGTTTTCGCCGTCGATGGTGTAGGCGCCCCAGGAAGGCTTACGGAAGTTGGTGCCGTCGATCAGTGTCCACCCTCCCGTGCCGATCACCGAGCCCGCCGTCGGAATCCCCACGATCGGGCCGAGGCCGAGCCGCCGGAACCCCTCGGCGAAGATCTCCGCGTTCGAATAGGAATGGTTGTTGATCAGGCAGGCGGTCGGTTTCTCCCAGGCGTAGGAGCGCATCTTGGTTTCCGAGATGGGCGGCGTCCCCCGGAAGGTCCGCAGTAGGAATTGCTCCCTCTCCAAGATGCCGAGCACGTGGACGGCGATCCACCCGCCGCCGTTATAGCGAACGTCGATCACCGCGCCGTCCTTGTCCGCGGCGACGGTCACCAGCTGGCGCCGGAAACGCTCCAAGTCACCGCCTCCCATCGACCGGATGTGCAGGTACGCGAGTCGCCCGCCGCTCCACTCCTCCACCATCCGCTCCCGCTCGCGGTCCCACTCCTCTTGCTTCAGGGCGAGGATGCGCCTGCGGCCGACCGGCTGGATCCGGACGGTTCGTTTCCCCTTTCCGCCCTCGCCCTTGGCGACCTCGATCTCGACCCGCCGGCCGACGGTTCTTTCGAGGAGCGCGTAGAGGTCCGTCCCGCGGTCCAAGGGGCGGCCGTCCACGGAGAGAAGGAACTCGCCCGGCTCGATTCGCGACTCCTCGAGCGAGGCGGGCGATTCGGGAAGCACCGACGCGACACGATAGGCGCCCTTCTCGGTGAGGAGCGGCCAGTCCAATTCCAAACCGAGGTAGCCGGTCTCGTAAGCCTCGGGGCTGTTTTTCCAAATGTCGAGATGCGAAGCGGACAACTCGCCGATCATCATCCGCACCAGGGTTTCGAACTCTTTGGGCGTGCGCGCGTCGGAGAGAACGGCGCCGTACCGTTCCCTCGCCTCGTCCCAGGCGGCGCCGTGGAAGGCCGGATCGTAGAACTGATCGTTCAGAAGAGACCATGCTTCGGTGAACATCTGCAGGCGGTCCTCTTCATCGTCGATCTCCATCTCCGCGCGGAAGGAGAGGGCGCCCGGTTTGGACTTGCCCGTGTCGTACCATTTGACGCGCCCGCCCTCCAGATACCAGACCTTCTCCTCCACCGCTTGCAGACGGGACTTGCGCGACGACGTGCTGGTCAGCTGCTCCAGCTTCCGTTCCTCCGCGTCCTCGTCGGCCGGGAAGGCCCACAGGTCGTGGCTCGACGCGCCGAGCACATCGGCGGCGAAAACCACCCGGTCGCCTCCGTCCACGAAAACCGGCTCGCTCTCGTCGTTGGCCAGGTCGGGAAAGGCCTCCACACGCAGATCGATGTCGGCGAAGTCGATCTCCACCGGCGACGGCTCCTCGTCGTCCCCGGCATCGTCCTTGTCCTTCTTTTTATCCTTTTTGTCCTTATCTTTTTCTTCGTCCTCGTAGAGGCTGTCGAGGCGGTCCTCCTCGAACTTGGGCGGCTTGCCCCGCAGGCGGACCCGATAGGTGTCGCCGTTCTCCTGGAACCAGCTTGTGAAGTAGAGCCACTTGCCGTCCGGCGACCAGACCGGCCGGTGGTTCTCGGTGGGGAGGTAGCTCACGGCGTGGTCCTCGCCGCTGCCGACGTTACGAACCCGCACGTCGGTGTGAAAGTCGGGCGCGTAGGCGGCGTAGGCGAGCCAACGCGAATCGGGAGACCAGGCGAATTCACGGGTCGGCGAAAGCCGGAAATCGAGGAAGTCGGCGCGCACCATCTCCTCCGGCTCCCCTCCGTCGGGTTTGATCCGCCAGATTGCGTGGTTCCCCCGGTAAAAGGCGATCCACTCGCCGTCCGGGGAGGGGAGTGGGTTCGTGTCGATGGCGTCGCCGGAGGTGAGGCGGGTCTCCTCGCCGGTCTTGGTATCGGCGATGTACAGGTCCTGCGGTCCGTCGCGGTCGCTGCAGTAGACGACCCGCCGCGAGTCGGGGAGCCACTCCACGTCCGCCTCCCGCCAGAGGGTTCGCGTGATCCGGCGCGCCGTTCCTCCTTTCTCGGCGGGGACGACGAAGAGTTCGCCGTGCACCACCACGAGCGCCTTCTTCCCGTCCGGCGACACGCGGAACTCCGACACGCCGCCGCTGAATTCCTCTACCCGTGAAGGGCTGCTTTTATACTCGGTCCGACAGACGATCGGCACGCGGCGCGGCTCGCCCCCGCGGAGCGGCACGGTCCACACGTCGAAGTCGGAGAGGACCAGAAAACGGTCGCCGCGGGCGGGCATGCTGAGCCAGGTGACGTCGTGCTCGAAAGAGGTGACCCGAGTCGCGCCGCCGCCGGCGGAGGGCATCCGGTAAACGTTCAGCGTCCCGCGTGCGCCGCCGGCGTAGTAGATCTCGGAGTCGTCCGGTGAGAAGCGGGGCCAGAGTTCGTGAACCGGGTCTTCCGTGAGGGGCCGTGGGCGGATCCCGCGGGGCGGGTCGAAGTCGGACAGGTAGATATCCGCCGCGTCGGAGGAGTGAAAGTTGCGGCGCCACCACCCGCTGGTCGCCCTGTTGTTGTTGTAGACGAGACGCGTTCCGTCGTTGGAGATGTCGGCATAGGCCTCGCGCTCGAGCCAGACGCCGCTGACACGGACCGGTGTGCCTCCCGTCGCCGGTGCGAGCCAGAGATCCTCGGCCCCGTTCCGCCGGGTCATGAATAAAATCGATGCGCCGTCGGGGGTCCAGTCGCAGGGGATGTCGGTGCTCGAGTGGAAGGTGACCCGCACGGCGGCGCCCCCCGCGGCGGGAACAATCCAGACGTCCGAATTTCCCTCGCGGTCGGAGGCGAAGGCGATCCGCGCGCCGTCGGGGGACCAGATCGGGTAGCCGTCCCACCCGACGTGATCGGTGATCCGGGTCGCCTCTCCCCCATCGACGGGAACGGTCCAGATGTCGCCGTCATAGGAGAACGCGATCAGCGTCCCGTCCGGGGAAATTTCGGGGTTCTGCACGAAACGGACCTCTCCGGCGACGGCGAAGGCGACGGCGGAGAGGAGGAGGAAGCCGATCGTCGGGAGCGCGGCGATTCGTTTCATGGGCGTTCCTTTCCGATGGGATGGACGTTCTCTCGTGGGCCCAGACGGTATGCTCTCGTGCCCCCGAGGATAGCGCGAAGAGGGAACGGGCGCAACCGGTTCCGGGAGTAGTCGTTACGGCGAAGTGACCGGAAGGGTGAAAAGTATTTTTCTCGCGGCGGGCCGGGCGGCGGCGCAACTCGTTGCCACGGCTCATCGGACGGCGCCGCACCGGCGGAATAGAACTTGCAGGCATATCCCCACCCTGGGTGGGGCTTCATTATCGCTTGGCTCCGCGAGAACGAAAATGTAAGCTTCACCCTACAAACATCCATGGGTTTGGTTTCGGCTGTTTGTTTCATCCGGAAAGGAGAAACAGGTGGTGAGACAAAGAACATCTTCCCTGAGGACGGCGCGTTTCGCCGCTCGGCTCGCCGTCGTCTCGATCCTGCTCGCTTCGGCGGTATCACTCGCGGGGGACACACCCCCGAACGCGTTCGAATATCCTCCTCTCTTCGACCGCGTCGAGGAGTACCGCCTCGACAACGGTATGCTGTTCCTTCTCCTGCCGAGACACGATCTGCCGACGGTGAGCGGCAACATCCAAGTCAGGGCGGGGAACGTGGACAATCCGATCGGCAAGACCGGCCTCGCCCACATGTTCGAACACATGGCTTTCAAGGGGACGGATCGGATCGGTACGACCGATTGGGAGGCGGAGCGGGAGGTGCTCGATAGCCTGGAAAAGGTCGGCGAGTCGCTCGCCCGTGAAACGGGTCTCCGTGAACGGGGCGATCCCGCGCGGATCGCCGAGCTCCGAGCCATTTTGGACTCGCTGAGCGCGCGCGAGGCGGAATACGTCATCCCCATGGAGTTCCCCCGTCTGTACGACGGCGTCTCCCTTTTCTTCAACGCCGGCACTTCCGTGGATTTCACGTATTACTATGCCGATTTCCCGGCCAACAACCTCGAGGCATGGATGCTGATGGAGAGCGAACGCTTCCAGCACCCCGTCTTCCGCGAGTTCTTCACCGAAAGGAACGTGGTGATGGAGGAGCGGCGGCAAGTGGTGGAAGACCAACCCATGAGCCTGGCTCGAGAAACGGCGATGCAACTCGCCTTCTCGTCCCATCCCTATCGTTTCCCCACTATCGGATTCATGGGGGACATCGAGATCCTCACCATCGCCGACGCACGACGTTTCCACGACACGTACTACGTCCCCAACAACGCGATCGCGGCGCTGGTGGGGGACTTCGACACCGCCGAGGCGAAGCGTCTGATCGACGCCTACTTCGGCGACATCCCCGCCGGAACGCCGCCGCCGGAGGTGACGGTCGTCGAGCCGCAACGCTACGGCCCGATGCGCGCGGAGGTACGCCGGGGAACCGAGAGAAGCGTCATCCTCTGCTTTCCCGGGTACGGTCCGGACGATCCGCGCGGCCACACCGCCCTCTTTCTCTCCTACCTTCTCGGACGCGACAACACGAGCCGCCTGAAGCACCGACTCGACATCGAGGAAGGCATCGCCCGGATGGTGTCCGTGAGTCCCACGGGCGGTTACAGCCGGTATCCCGGACTCTTCAGAATCCAGGTCGACCTTTTGGAGAACAGGACCGCCAAGGAAGCGGAGAGGATGATCTGGGAGGAGCTACGTCGGGTCGTCGACGAACCACCCACCGAGGAGGATATCGACCGCATCCGCCGCTCCCTCCGCAAACGATGGTACTTCCAATTGGAAACGAACAGCGAACTGGGTTGGATGCTGGTCGGTGGGCAATCCGTCCGCGGGGACTGGCGGAGCGCCTACGAGAAGTTCCGCGAATACGAGGAGGTGACCCCCGAGGCGGTGGTCGAGCTGGCGCGGGACCTGTTCCGGGAAGAACAATCGATCACCGTGATTCTCGAACCGGAAGAAAACACGGGAAAGGAGGGGGCGTGATGCGCGATCCGATCATTTCCATCGCGAAGGCGACCGCGATCGCCTCGCTGGCTCTCGCCGGGATCGCCGTCGCCGGCACGCCTCGCCATCCGGACGAATTGGATCTCCCGCCGATGCGGATCCAAACGCTTGAGCCGGCGGTGGACACCCTCGATTGCGGCATCCCCGTGCTCTATTTCGAGAATCACGATCTTCCGATCCTGTCGGCGGTGATTTTGTTCCGCGCCGGCGAGTCCTATTTCTCGGACACGGACCTGCCCGTGGGACGGATTCTCGATGAAGCGTGGCGATCCGGCGGCACGGCGGCGCTCGATCCGGATAGTCTCGACAAAGAGCTTTCCGATCTCGAGGCGACGGTGAGAAGTTGGATCGGGAATTTCTCGAGCGGAATCTCCATCGATCTGGCGAGCGAGGACGCGGACCGCGCCCTTCCGATCTGGAGGGATCTGGCGGTCCGGCCCAAGCTGGACGAGGCACGCATAGAGAGGGCGAAGGACCACCGTCTCAAGGACATACAGTCCATAAACCAGACACCGTCCCGGATCGCCGAGCAACGATTCCTCCAATTGCTCTACGGAGAAAAGCACCCGGAGGCGCGGCTCGAAACGCGGGCGGAGATCACGGCGGTGGGCCGGGAGGATCTCGCCGCGCTTCACGGGAGATTCGCCCACCCACGGAACGCCTGGATAGGAGTGGCGGGCGATTTCGATCCAGAAGACATAAAGGAGAGACTGAACCGCCTCTTCGGCGAGTGGGCCCGGGAGGCCGGCCTCTTCGTGGAATCGGAGAAGCGGGAATGGCCGCTCGGTTCCTCGCCAGGCCTCTTTCTCCTCCCCGGTGAGCACGCCCAGAGCCACATTCGCATCGGCCGGATCGTGCCGGGGCTTCGGCTCGATTCCCCCGACTATCCGGCGACGCAGATTCTCGATTTCGCCCTCGGCTTCGGCCGGATGTACTACCGTTCCCGAAGCGAGGGGATCTCCTATGGCGCGGCGGTCATGTTGAGCGTGGACGACGAGAAAGCGGTGCTGAACGGGTTCGGATCCTGCCGAAACGACGCGGCGGACGACATGATCCGCCTTTTCCTGGAGGAGATGGCGGCGGTGATGGACCGGCCGATCACGGAGGAAGAGGCGGAGACGTCCCGCTTCTTCCGCCTCTCCCTGGAGGCGAGCCGCGACGAAAGACCGAGGAACTCCGTCTACCGGGTGTTGCGCGACCGCGTGGCGGGACGCCCGATCGACCGCCGGGAGCGCTACATCGAGGGAATTCAAAGCGCGACACTCGAGGAGATCGCCGCGGCCGCCCATTACATGGCGCCCCACGATTCGCTCACGGTGATCGTCGTGGGCGATCCGTCCTCTTTCGACACGCCGCTGGACAGCCTCGGGTTCGGAGCGCCGACGATTCTCGATCCGGTCCTGTTCGGCGAGTGAGGTAATAAGGATCTAAAAAATACCGGGGGGCACAACGCGGAACGACGCCAGTTCCGTTCGTGCCCCCCCCATTCCGCGATCTCTCACCGCACGTAGCCGAGCGCCCGGAGCCGTTCCCTCTCATCCTCCCGCAGGCGGAACTGCCCCCGGGCCTCGCCCCCTTCCGCGAGGATCTCATCCTCCATGCGCGCCCTCCAGTCGAGGAGTATTTGGCGCAAAGAATCGGCGATCGCCCCCTCTTCGCGGCTTCTGTCGAACGCCTCCATGGGATCGGTCGGGACGTGGAAGAGTTCCCATCGGTCTTCCCGAATCCGTCTCACCAGATGATGTTCCCGGCCATAGACCGCGAGCTGCCGGTTGTCGTCGAACTCGCTGAATATGGGGCGGAAGGGAACCTCTCCCGTTCCGCGGAGGATCGGCGCAAGCGACCGTCCGGTCATGGGCGCGGGCGATTCGAGACCGGTGAGATCGAGAAGCGTGGGGAGGAGATCGATCAGGCCGACGGGCGTCGAGATCCGCCTCCCTCCCCTCTCTCCGCCCGGGAGCCGGAAAAGAAGCGGGACGTGCGTCACCGTTCGGTACAGCTCGGCGTGAAGCACGTTGCCGTGCTCCATGAATTCCTCGCCGTGGTCGGCGGTGAGGACGAGCAGCGTGCTTGAGTCGATGCCGGAATCGCGCACGTGGTCCGCGAGCCGCACCAGAATATCGTCCACGTACCGGACGCCGCCGGCGTAGAGAGTCCGCAGGTGGCACGCGTCTTCATCGTTGATCTCGAAGGGAGGATCGAGGCCCTCCATCCGGCTGTGGCAGTAGGCCCCCAACGTCTTTCCATCCGGTTGAATCGAGCCGTGGTAAGGCGTTTCCTCGAACATTGTTTGATATCGAGGATCCCGCGCGTAAGGAGAATGAATGTCATAGATGTGAATAAAAAGAAAGAAGGGGCGGCCGTTCCTCCCCTCCAGCCAGCGAATCGCCTTGGGCACGATGTTGCGCGCACGCCGTCCCCAGCCCTCGAAGTCGTCGTAGCCCTGATCGAAACCGTATCGTCCCGACAGGAAGGATGCGTCCACGATGCCGCAGGTGCGGTACCCCGCCTCTCGAAAAATCTCGGCGCACAGGACTCGATGCGCCGGCATGCTTCTGCCCTCCATACTGGCACGATTCACGGAAGGGTAGCGCGACGTGAGAAAAGAACCGTGCGACGGGACCGTGCACGGCGCCTGGCTGTAAGCGTTCTCGAAAAGAACACAGTCGCGGGCGAGGCGGTCCACTCCGGGCGAGGTGGCGCGGGCGCAGCCATAACACCCGAGGAAGTCGGCGCGGAGCGTGTCGAGAGAGATCAGGATCACGTTCAGCCCGGTGGGGACCCGATTACGAAAGAGGACCCGGTCTCCGAAAGCGGCGAGAACCATAGCGAGCAGACCCGTGACGGTTACCGCGATCAAGCCCCGGCGCGCCGCGATTCGTACGCCCGGCGATTGGCTCCAGCGGTGGAGAAGGCGCAGGAGTAGATACAGAGCCGCCCCGATCAGCAGAGAAGCGCCGACGATCCGCAGGTTCTCCGACCAGACCCTCCCGCTCGTGAGACCGCCCGGCAATTCGAGTCCCGCCAGCCGTTCCCGTGAACGCCAGATTGTGGCGAGGGTATAACGGTTCCTCGTCCATCCCCGACAGAGGGCAAATCCCACCGCGGCGGTCGCTGCAAAACCGAAGGAAACCGTTTGAACGCGGCGCCCGAGAGGCGTTTTCTTCACGAAAGCGGCGATTGTGAGGACGGCCGCCGCGGCGCCCAGCCCGATAAGGGCGCACAGAAGCACGCGATCAGAGAAGACGAGAAGGGCGTTCCGATGCAGACCGAGAGGAAGGTACTCTTGGCGGACGATTTCCGCGATCCCTTCTGCCGTCCCGATACAGGCACCGACGCCGAGCGCGGCGGGCGCGATCCAATATCGGAGCATCGACTTTTCCATCGGGAATCGACCTATAAATGATACGTACTCATAATAACACGGTTTCGATGCTTTGTCCCGCCCATGACACGAAAAGAGGGGTGCGGATGACGCCCCGGGAACGAGCCGGCCCGCCCCGCCTCGCCTCTTCATTCCGCCGCGCCGGGCCGCTTTTCCTTGTGGTCCGCCCCCCGCCCTGCTGCTACAATGCGCACGGTTTCGAGTCGCCCCGTGGAGGTGCATCGTGCGCGTCGTTTCGGCTCTATCCCCGATCGTCTTGCTCGCGCTCCTCGCCGTCGTCCCCGTCGCGCGGGCCGAAGAGGGCGTGCTCCATTTGCACGGCACCCCGGGCGCCGATGTCCGGGTGGACGGCCGGAGCCTGGGGAAAACCCCCGTCGTCGCTCTCCGCCTCTCCGAAGGCCGCCATGAGATACGCCTCGAAAAATCCGGTTTCGAAACCCTGACCCGGACGATCTGGGTCGGACCGGTCCGGGGGGAGAGCCGAGCCTACTATCTGCACGAGAAGAGACGCCGGGACGCGGCCTGGCGGGCCGCCGTCTTACCCGGCTGGGGAACGCGTTACGGCGATCACGCCAAGCGGGGCGCCTTGTACACGGCCGCCGAAGCGGGCGCCCTTCTTTATGCTCTCTACGAGGATATCCGCTTCCGGGACCGGAAGAGTGAATACGATGACGCGGACCGCCTCTACCAAGAGGCATTGACCGACGCGGAGATCGCCGAGTTTCGGGCGACGCGCCAATCCGCCTACGACCGAATGGACCGCTCCCAGACGAACAGGAACAACGCCCTCCTCGCCGCGGCTGCGGTCTACGGCGTCTCTCTTCTGGACGCGGTTTTTCTGTTTCCATTCGGCGACGACCCGGAACCGGAAGCGTGCGCGCTCCGCCCGGTCTTGCGAACCGGCCGGGACGGCGTCCGCGCGTCGCTCCGACTCGTCTTTTAGGGGAGAAGCTCCATGAGTCCCATCCTCCGATCCATCGTCGTCACGGCGTCGGCGGCGGCTTTTCTCCTCTTCTCGGTGATGTGCGACTCGGGCCCGGATCGCAACGATCCGGACAACCCCCTCGACCCTTTGAATCCCGCGACGGGGGGAGATCCTTTCCGGGTGAGCGCGAAGTATGAAGCGGGAAAGGTCGAACTCACCTGGAACCAATCGAACCTTTCGGGGATCGGCGGTTTCACCGTTTTCCGGCGAACGGAGTTTGAAAGCCTGTTCGCGCGCGTCGACACGGCCGGCATGGACGCGACCTCCTGGACCGACAACCACCCGGCCTACTTCGCCCGAGCCTGGTATCGGATCGCGGCGCTCGGTGTGCGGGGCGACGAGACGGACACCACGGGCCGCGCTCCCGATTCGATCGATGTCCCCCCTCTTCTGAAAATCGCCGGCGGCGCGGCTACGACGGCGCTCCGCGAGGTGAACGTGCAGGTCGCGGCGGAGCGGGCGACCGAGATGATGCTCTCCGAGGATTCGCTTCTCGCGGACGCCGCCTGGGAACCCTTCGACACGCTGCGCACATGGACCTTCCCGGCCGAGCCGGGCGACAAAACGCTCTATCTGGTCGCACGCCGCGAAAACGGAGTCGTGTCCGATACGGTGAGCGACGGAATCTCCCCGGCGAAAACGGCGGGGAAGATCACTTTAGCCGGCGGGGACTCCACCATCGCGCGCGTAGCGGTGAGCGTGGAGATCCGCGCCACCCTCCCTACGACAATCGTGCTTTCCGAGGACTCCACCTTCCACGACGCCGGAGACAGCGTTTTTCTCTATGACGGCGCGACCAGCGCGCAACCCCTCGCCGTGACATGGATCTTCAACGACGAGCCGGTCGCCAAAACGCTTGTCGCCGAGATCGCCAACGAATTCGAGGCGGAGACCCTTTCCGCTTCGGTCGATCCGGATCTTCTGGAAGGCGCGGAGGTCCGGTTCTCCTGGGACGACAGCATTACCGGCGAGTGCGACGTTCCCGTCGAGCTGGAGGCGAACGCGATCCTGATGCGCCTCGCCTCGACGCAGAACGAACTGCTCACCGCCCCATGGGAATCGTACCGAAGCGAAGCGACGTGGGCCGTCGGTCCGACCGAGGGGACTTACGAGGTCTGGGTCCAATACGAAAACGATTTCGCCACGCGCTGGCTCTACGACCGAATCCTCTTCGTGCCGACACCCCTGTCGATCGTGATCACCGAACCTTCCGATTCGACGGAATTCCACGGAGGCGACACGCTCTCCCTCGCCGGCGAGATCGTGAACGCCTCCTGCCGGGAGACTCCCGATTCGGTCACCGTGACCGCGCCGGACACGGTCTTCACCGTCCCGAACGGCGACGCGGGGTGGACCGCCCTCTGGCTCGTCGGAGATTCCCCGGCCGAAACCACCGCCGTCACCCTCGTCGTCGAGACCACGGACGAGGCGGACACCACCGCCGTCGACACGGTCCTCGTCCTCATTCTCCCGAACGAGCAATAACCGCGCGAGTTTCCTCTTTCCGGAAATCCTCCTCTTTCGCGGGTGGAGAGAGTTTTCATGTGGTCCTCCTCGGACGGGCGGCGTGATCCTTCGAGGAGAAGGGGCGGGAGGCGACTCCCTTCCGCCGCCGGTCTCCCTCTCGGGGCCGCCAGCGCTTTTCCATCTCCCGCTATCCTCTCCGCTCCCTCTCGGACGGGCGGCGTGATCCTTCGAGGAGAAGGGGCGGGACGGGGGCCCCCACCTCTCGAGGTGCGTGAGGAAAGGCCGCGCGAGGTCGCACCCTTGTGGAAACTCCGTGGCGATCACGAACCCACCCAGGGGGCGGCACGCCCCGGACTCCGAGAAGGATTACCCGTCCGTCCTTTCTCCCCACACCGTGCCCCGAAGGGAGACCGGTGGGGGAAGGGAATGAATCGATACCGATAGCGATTCCAAACACCGTGTATACCGAGAAGGGTTGCCCGTCCGTCCAGCTCCCTCAAGAGTTTCGGGCGTAGCGAGCACTTCCCCCAACCCGTTCACGGCCCGGCGAGAGATCCGTTGCCGCCAAGGTCGTTCGGCGATGGGGGGTGGGAGCGTATACGAGACGGCGGGCGACGAGGCGAAAAGCCGGTTCGGACGAGCCGATTCCCGGAATCGTAGCCATAGCTACGATGAGGAAATCGGCGAAGGAGAACCGGTTTTGCAGCCCGCCGCCCGCCGTCGCAGTAGCTCCCACCCCCCATCGCCGAACGAAAAAGTGGACGCGGTAGCCGACCGCGCCCACCGGTCCCCATCCGCTCAAGAGGGCAGAGAAGAACGAGCGTTGGGGATAGAACTCGGAATCACACGCACGCTGCGGAATTCAGGGGGGGGTGAACCGTCCGCCGGTGGGAGACGCGGCTGTGAAACGAGGAAGCAATTCAGCTCCCGAATCGACGCGGTCGTTGCAACCCTGACTCCGACCGCAGTGAATCCATTCCGAAAGTATAAACGGCGCAAGGGGTTGTCAAATGAAAAAGGGGCTCCGCCCCGGACAGCCAAAACGACTATACTTAAGATTAAGATGCTTCGTTCCCTCAACCGGTCGAGGAGAATGTTCAGATGAGCCGAAAGGTATTTTTCTTTCTCGCGATCGCACTCCTCCTCCCGGCCGCGCTCCCGGCCGCGTGGGCGGACGACGGCGAAGGCGTGGATCCCTTCCGACGGGCGGAGATGGAGAGGCGACTCCTCGCCGCCGTCCGGCAGGCGGACACCCCAGCGAAAGTCCCGGCCCATGAATCCGTTTACGACGTTCTCTCCTATCGCATCGACGTGCGGCTCGACCCCTCCGACTCCACCGTGGTCGGCGAAGTCGTCCTGTCCGCCCTCTCGTTGACGGACACCCTCGACCGGATCGACCTGGACCTCAGCGACTCGATGACCGTCGATTCCGTCGCGGGCGCTGCGGTCGCCTTCTCCCACGCCGGCGATCTCCTCGCTTTGGATTTGGACCGGACCTATCTGTCCGGAGAGACATTCGAAACGCGCGTGCTCTATCACGGCACCCCGCGTAACATCGGATGGAAGGGCCTCTACTGGCAGGCGAACGGGACCGACCCGGTCGTGGCGAGCATGGACGAGCCCTTCTTCTCCCACTACTGGTGGCCCTGCAAGGACGTCCCCTGGGACAAAGCCGACTCCTCCGAGGTGATCCTCACCGTTCCCGAACCGATGACCGGCGTGTCGAACGGAATTCTTCTCGACGTGGATTCTCTCTCCGAGTCCGGCTGGCGTTCCTTCCGATGGAAAACCCGGCACCCCCTTCCCCCCTATCTGATCTTCGTCGCCGCGGCCGAGTACGAACGGATCGACGACGTTTACGAGTACGGGTACGACGACTCCATGCCGATCAGCCACTACGTCTGGCCGATCCACCGGGACGCGGCGGCCGTCACCTTCGAACTCCTCCCGCAGATGCTCGGCGTCCTCGAAAACGTGTACGGCCCCTATCCCTTCCGGGACGAGCGGTACGGCCACGCCGTGATCTACGGTCTCGGCGCGATGGAACACAACACCTGCACCAGCTTCGGCGATCGTCTGGTGGTCAACAACCATTCCACGGACAACGTGGTGGTCCACGAGTTGGGCCACCAGTGGTGGGGAGACCTGGTCACCTGCGCGGACTGGAACCATCTTTGGTTGAACGAGGGATTCGCCACCTACACCGAGACCATCTGGTTCGAGCACCTCTACGGCTCATCGATCCTTCCGAACCGTATGGCGCGAGAGGAGTACCACGGCTCCCAATCCGTCTACATCGATTCCATCCCGGACGAGGACGGCATATTCGACGGCCGTTACGTGCCGGCGATCTACGGCAAGGGATCGTGGGTGCTGCACATGCTCCGGCATAAAACCGGATGGGCGGGCTTTCTGGGAATCCTGCAGAGACACCGTAACGATTCCGTCGCGCGCGGCGGCTACGCCGACACCGAGCAGTTCCGGGCGAGTTGCGAGGCGGAGACCGGCCTCGACCTGGAGCGCTTCTTCCGGCAGTGGGTGTACCTCTCCGGTTCCCCCTCTTTCCGCGCGCTCCCCTTCGTGAAGCCGGGCGCGGACAGCCTCTGGATCCTCCTCGCCCAGGATCCGCAGCAGGACACCTGCTTCGCCGCGGATCTGGAGATCACCGCGCTGCTCGAGGACGGGACCGACACGCTGCTCACCGCGCCGATCGGCAATTGGGTCGACACGCTCCGTCTGGACGCGGGCGGCCCGGTCGCGGGCGTCCTCTTCGACGAAGAGAACTGGCTGCTCGACGACGGCTTCACGACTCCGCTCGACACGGCGCTCGCGCTGGAGGGGGACGGCGGCCGCGCACTCCTCCGTTGGGCGGTGGAGGATTCATTCTACAGCGGCGTCCGCCTCTATCGCGGCGACTCGGCCGAGGGACCATGGACGATCCTCGCCGGAGGGACCCAACCCCTCGACCTGGAGGGGAGCTACGACGACGGCGTTCCCACGGGAGGCGCCGCCTACTACGCGATCCGCGCCGTCTCCGATTCCCTTCCCGGCTGGGTGTCGACCCCCTCCAATGTCGTCGAGATCGCCACGCCGACACAAACGGAGTTGGTCTTCGGCACCGAGGAGAGTCCCGCCTCGCCGAACCCCTTCATCCTCGGCGCTCCCTATGTCTTCCGTTTCAACCTCGCCCGCTCCGGACCGGTGACGGTGCGCGTCTACGACGTGTCGGGCCGCCTGGTCCGCACCCTCCACGACGGGTCGATGCAATCCGGTTTCGCTCATGAAGTGGCGTGGGACGGTACGAACGGCGGAGGACGAACAGTCGCCCCCGGCGTCTATCTGATCCGCTTCGAATCGGGGAACATCACACTCACGCGGAAGGTCGTGGCGCTGCGGTAGGCGATCGGGGAGAGAGAAAAAGCCGGATAAAATATATGTAACAACCGTTCTCGGGTGTTGCGTTTCCGAACGTCTTACTCGACCACTTCCGCGTCGTCGATCGGGCCGTCGTCGAAGCCGGCCTCTCCCTTCTCCACGGCGCAGCGCGCGGCGCGTTCCTCGGCACTCTCCCCCTCCGCCGGCGGCTCGACCCGCACGTCGAGGGCGCCGCCATCGACGCCGACCACGACCCGCGATCCCTCGACCGCCTCGCCCGCCACGAGGGCGCGCCCGATCCGGCTCTCCAACTCGTGCTGCAGAAACCGTTTGAGCGGCCGCGCGCCGTATACGGGATCGAAGCCCTCCCGGGCGATGAATGCCCGCGCATCCTCGGTCATCTCCAACCCGACGCACCGATCATCCAGCCGCTGCCGAAGCT
This sequence comes from Candidatus Eisenbacteria bacterium, assembly GCA_016930695.1. Taxonomy (NCBI): domain Bacteria; phylum Candidatus Eiseniibacteriota; species Candidatus Eiseniibacteriota bacterium. Next base: position 53,039 of record JAFGGD010000037.1, on the reverse strand, counting down.
CCGCGGTCAGCAGGTCCACGATACGCTCGATCTCCTCCAGGCGGAGCGGCTTGAAGAGGACCACGTCGTCCACGCGGTTGAGGAACTCCGGGCGGAAATGGCGGCGCATCTCCCGCATCACTTCCTCCCGCGCCGCGTCGTCGATCTCACCCTGGTCGGTCACCCCTTCCAGCAGGTGCGTCGACCCGATGTTGGAGGTCATGATGATCACCGTGTTCTTGAAATCCACCGTGCGCCCCTGCGCGTCGGTGGCGCGGCCGTCGTCCAAGATCTGCAGCAGCACGTTGAAGACGTCGTGGTGAGCCTTCTCGATCTCGTCGAAGAGGAGCACCGAATAGGGCTTCCGCCTCACCGCCTCGGTGAGCTGTCCTCCCTCCTCGTAACCGACGTAGCCGGGAGGCGCGCCGATCAGACGCGACACGGTGTGCCGCTCCATGTACTCGCTCATGTCGATGCGGACCATGTTCTCTTCCGTATCGAAGAGCGCCTCGGCGAGGGTCTTGGCGAGTTCCGTCTTCCCCACGCCGGTGGGTCCGAGAAAGATAAAGGAACCGATGGGGCGGCGCGGGTCTTTGATACCCGAACGGGCGCGAATCACCGCGTCCGCCACGAGGCGCACCGCTTCGTCCTGGCCGATCACGCGCCGATGGAGGATCTCGTCGAGGCGGAGCAGCTTCTCCCGCTCCCCCTCCACGAGGCGCGTCACCGGGATGCCGGTCCAGCGGCTCACCACCTCGGCGATCTCCTCGGCGGTCACCTCTTCGCGAAGCAGCCTCTCGCCGGCGCCCTCCTCGATACGCTTCTCCTCCGCCCTCAGCTTCTCCGCAAGCTCCGGCAACCGCCCGTGGCGCAGCTCGGCGGCGCGGTTCAGGTCGTAGGCGCGCTCCGCCTCCTCCGCGTCGCGCCGCATCTTCTCGATCTCCTCCCGGAGCGCGCGCACCCGGGTGATCGCCTCTTTCTCCGCCTCCCACTGCGCCCGCATCCCGTCCGCCTGCCCCTTCAAATCCGCCAGCTCCCGGCGCAGGCTCTCCAGCCGCTCCCGACTCGCCCGATCCTTCTCTTTCTTGAGCGCCGCCTCCTCGATCTCGAGCTGCATCACGCGCCGGGTGACCTCGTCCAAATCCGCCGGCATGGAGTCGATTTCGGTGCGGATCATGGCGCATGACTCGTCCACCAGGTCGATCGCCTTGTCCGGCAGAAAGCGGTCCGAGATGTAGCGATTGGAAAGGATCGCCGCCTGCACGAGCGCGTTGTCCTGGATCCGCACGCCGTGGTGCACCTCGAAGCGCTCGCGGAGCCCGCGCAGAATGCTGATCGTGTCCTCCACCGACGGCGCGTCAACCAGCACCGGCTGGAAACGCCTCTCCAGCGCGGCGTCCTTCTCCAGGTGCTTGCGGTGCTCGTCGAGCGTGGTGGCGCCGATGCAGTGCAGCTCCCCCCGGGCGAGCATCGGCTTCAACATGTTCCCCGCGTCGGTGGACCCTTCGGTCCGGCCGGCGCCGACGATGTTGTGGATCTCGTCGATGAAGAGGAGAACCCTCCCCTCGCTCTTCTTGATCTCGCCGAGCACCGCCTTCAGCCGCTCCTCGAACTCGCCGCGGAACTTGGCGCCCGCCATCAGCGCGCCCATGTCGAGAGAGAAGACGGACCGGTCTTTCAGCCACTCCGGCACGTCGCCGCGGACGATCCTCTGCGCCAGCCCCTCCACGATGGCGGTCTTGCCGACGCCCGGCTCGCCGATCAACACCGGGTTGTTCTTCGTCTTGCGCGAAAGGATACGAATGACGCGGCGGATCTCGGCGTCCCGCCCGATCACCGGATCGAGACGTCCCCGACGCGCCTCGGCGACCAGGTCGATGCCGTACTTTTCGAGCGCCTCGTAGGCTCCCTCCGGCGAGGCGCTGGTCACCCTCTGCCCCCCCCGCACCTTGCCGAGCACGTCGAGGAAACGCTCGCGCGTCACGCCGGCGTCGTGGAGCGCGCGGCCCGAGGCGTTCTTCGTTCCCTCCTCGATCAGCGCGAGGACCAGATGCTCCACCGACACGTACTCGTCCCGCAGCCGCTTCGCTTCGTCCTCGGCGCGCACGAATATTTTCTGCAGACGGGCGGTCACGTAGATCTTCCCCGGTTCGGCGCCCGGACCGGATACGGACGGGCGGGCCGAGAGTACGCGCTCCATCTCGGCGCGCATCTCCTCCGGCTCGATCTCCATCCGACGGAGCAGCCGGGGAAGAAGGCCCTCGGCCTGTTCGAGCAGCGCCAGCAAGAGGTGTTCGCCGTCCACCTCCTGGTGGCCGAAACGCACGGCGGTCGACTGAGCGGCCTGCACCGCTTCCTGCGATTTCTGCGTCATTCGGTTCAGATCCATGGTTTCGCTCCGTCTCTTCTCTCTCTTCTCCTGTGGCCGCGCACCCACGAGCCGTCCCGCCTGCCGGCGGGCGGGCGAGTCTTCTCACCCTCTTCCTCTCCGGTATCATTTATAAGGTAAGAGAGGGGAGGGCGCGGCGCAAGAGCAGGAATCGCATGTTTTATAAGGCGTTACGACACCAGCCCGAGAGGAATTCCCGAAAAGAAAGAGGGGGGAGAGAAGGGGACGAAGGAGTCTCCCGCAAAAGCCACAAGACGCGGAAGGTGCTCAGCGGTGGCGTTCGAGCCAGAGGAGCGCGCCGTCCAGGTCGGCGAATTCCCCTTCGATCTGCGCTTCGAAGGCGCGGTCGAGCATCTCCCCCATCTCCGGGCCGGGAACGTACCCGCGCTCCAGAAGATGACGGCCCATCAGGATCGGTTGGGGAGCCCGGTCCGCCACCTCGAGATCGCGCGCCTGTTCCAAGAGCCAGTCGCCGGCGGGGAAAACCCGGGCGAGCGCGTCCGGCGTGGTCCTTCCGTAATGATCGGCGCGGGCGTGGCGCACCAGCCTTTCGATCGGCACCTTGACGGCGAGGCGGCGCACCGCGGCGGGCCCGGCGCCGCATTTGTGGAGAGAATGCGGCCGGAGGTGATGCACCACCAGGGTGACCACCTCCTCGACGAGGCGTTTCTCGCGTGTCATTCGACCAAGGAAGCTCCGCGTCGGTCCTTCCCCCATCTGCTCGTGATTCGGAGAGCGGATCCGGCCGTTCTCGTTCACCGTGGCGGGCGGTTTCCCCAGGTCGTGGCAGATCGCGGCGAGCATCAGGATCAGATCCACTTCGGGGTCGCCGGTCCGGAGCGACGCGGCGGCATCCACCACCATCAGCGTGTGCACCCACACGTCCCCCTCGGGATGCCACTCGTACTCCTGCGGGCAGTCGATCAGAGTCTCCAGCTCCGGGAAGAAGCGGAGCACGCCGAGAAAACGCATGGTCTGAAGCATCACCGAGGGAAATTCCGAGTCGAGGAGGCCGCGGCGAAACTCCTCGAATATCCGCTCCGGCGGCAGCTCCGAGAGATCGAGGGCCCGGCAGAGATCGGCGGTCTCCCTTTCCACATGGAAGAGGAAGCGCGCCGCGAAACGACAGACCCGCAGCACCCGGAGTGGATCCTCGCCGAAGTGATCCGGATCGACGGCGCGGAGCATGCGAAAGCGGATGTCCCCCCGTCCGTCGTGCGGATCGAGCACTTCGCCGCTCAGCAGGTCGAGCCCCATGGCGTTGATGGTGAGGTCCCGGCGCCGCCCCGCCTCCTCGAAGGAGAGGTGCGGATCGGACTCGACGTGGAAACCCTTGTGGCCGGAACCGATCTTGGTCTCCCGCCGCGGGATGGAGACGTCCACTCCGCCCACCTTGAGCACGCCGAAGGCCTTCCCCACCAAGTCGACGCGTCCGAAGGGGCGAAGCACCTCGATCAGGCGGTCCGGTTCGAGGCCGAACACCTCCAGGTCCACATCCTTGCGTTCCTCGTCGATTCCGAGGATCCGGTCGCGGACGTAACCGCCCACGGCGAGGGCGCGTCCCCCCGCGTCGCGCACGGCGACCGAAATGCGTTCCGCCAGTTCCGGCTGATCCATCACGACCCTCCAGCGGCGCGGCGGACACTCCCGCCGGCCCGCGTTCCACCCCGCATTATAGACGATGGGGCGGCGGCGGCGCTCGCTTTCTCCCGGCGGATCGGGTAACCTGTTCGATACCGAGAAAGGAGAGGCGTGAAGCGATGGCGGCGTTCTGGAAGAAGGACCCCGGAAAAATGAAGGACCAGGCGGTTCGTCTCGCCGAAACGGGGCGGTGGCCCGAGGCGATCGAAACGCTCGAGGCCGCGCTCCGGCACATCCCCAAGGGGGGCGATCCGGTCCGCTTCGAGATCGAGAAACTCCTGAAGGAGTACGGCGCAGCGCACCGTGCGTTTCTGATCGAGACGATCACGCGGCTCTTCGAGGAGGGGAACCGGGAGAAGGCGAAAGACCTGGCCGAGGTGGCCGAGGCGTTTTCGCGCACCGAGGCGGAGCGGGAGGAGATCCGCGCCCTCGTGCGCGCCCACCCGCGGATCGACGCGCGCAAGTTCGAGAAGCCGCCCACGCCGGACCGTTACCCGCCGGAGCTGGTCGATTCCCTGCTGCAGGGATACATCGAGCTGGCCGATCCTGTGGAGCGCCGCGCCCTCGAGTCGCGCCCCCTCTCTTTTCAAAAGGCCTTCGTGCTCTGGCACCAGGGAGAGCCGGAGGGGGCGCGGGAGGCGGCGGAGGAGTATCTGTCCAAGCGGATGGACGATCCCTTCGGCCAGATCCTCCTCGGCCTTTCGCTTCTCGCCCTCGGCGAGGACGACCGGGCGTTCCCGCTCATCGAGACCGCCGCCGCCGCCGACCCGCCGCCGATCCGCGCGCTCGTCGCCCTCGCCGGCCTGGAGCGGCAGAAGGAGAACCGGGACCGGGCGGCGGACATCATGGAAAAGGCGGTCGCGCTCGTCCGCGCCGCGCCGGACGATTTCGGCGAACGGCGCCGCGAGGAGGTGTACTCTCTCGCGCTTCAGCTTCTCGCCGAAGCGGAACGCCTCGACCGCGCGGAAGAGCTCTACGTCGAACTCCGGGAGGAGAAGGCGCTCGAAGAGAACCTGATTTTCGAGGCGAACATCCACGAAGTGCGCGGCGATGTCGACGAGGCCGCGGCGGCGTGGAACCTGCTCATCGGCGCCAACCCGATGAGCAGCGCCATTATCGGCCACGGCTCCGGCTCGAGGGTCAGCTACGACAATCTCGAGGCGGCCGGCGACTTCTTCCAGAGGAACGCCCGCCTGAAACGGGCACTCGATCTTTACCGCGGCGCGGCGCTTCTTTATACCAGTAGGATCCACGAGAACGACAACGAGTTCACCTTGGAGCCCCTCGTCCGTCTCAAGGCCAAAATCGCCCTTCTTCTCATGGAAACCTTCAAATGGGGCGAGGCGGAGCAAATGGTCCTCGAGCTGGAGTCCATCGACCCTCCGCCGCCCCAGGCCGCGGAGCTTCGGAAGAAACTGGACGAGTCGTGGGAGGAAGAGGAAACGGAGGGAGAGGAAGGCTAGTCCCGCGCGGAACCGCCGAGGGGAAAGACCCTACGGCTCCCGCCAACGCCCCCGCTTTTTCAGGAGATCGACCAGTCGATCCACGGCCTCTTCCTCGGGGACGCCGCGTTCCACCTTTTCCCGGCCCGCGTAGAGATCGACGCGTCGGCGCCCGCCGCCGACGTAGCCGAAGTCCGCGTCGGCCATCTCCCCCGGGCCGTTCACCACGCACCCCATGACGGCGATCTTCAGGTTCTTCAGGTGGGAAGTTCTCTCGCGCACCCGGCGGACCGCCGCCTCCACGTCGAGGGTGGTCCGGCCGCAGCAGGGGCAGCTGATGTACTCCACGCGGGTCAGGCGCCGGCGCGTCCCCTGCAGAAGATCGAAAGCGGCGGAAGGGGCGGCGCCCCGGATCCACAGAACGCTTCCGAAACCGCCGAGCAGCGGGCCGGCGGCGCGCACCGCCCGTTCCAGAGGATCCCGAGCTCCGCTCTCGACGATCACCACCGGCCAGCCGAGTCCCCTCGCCGCGAGCGCGTCGTCGAGCGCGGGGACGAGGTCCGCGGGCGCGCCCGACGGCGCCCCGATCGCCGCGCCGCCGCGCGCCGCTTCCGGCATCTCGTCGACGAGCCTGTCGATCATCCGCCCGATCTCGCGAACCGAGGCGGCCCGGAGCATCGGGAAGGGGACGATACCCGATGACGCGAGCGCCCGGCCGAGCGCCGTCCCCTCCTCCGCGGAGTCGAGCGGGTAATCGAAGAGGAGCCCGTGCGGCGGCGCGCCGCACGCCGCGAGATCCCGCGCCGGCCGGTCGCTCCGAAGAAGAACCGCCGCTCCCGCCCGCGCTTTCTCTTTCACCGCGCCGCGCTCTTCGACCACCGACAGTTCCGGCGGCTCGCCCGTCTCTCCCGCGGCCGCTTCCGCGTCCGCCATCACCGCGAAGGGAGCCGCGGCGCCGATCGAAACCGGCCCGACGCGGAGAGCCGGAATCTCACGCGTCGCTCCGCCGCCGCCGCGCCGCTCCTCCCGCTCCTTGCGCGCCTTCTCACCGAAACCGACGATCGCGCGCGCCGCCGGGATCTCCTCCACCGGGTCCTCGGTGAGCGACACGCGCACCGTGTCGCCGAGCCCGCCCGCGAGAAGCGCGCCGATCCCCGCGGCGCTCCGCGCGCGCCCCTCCTCCCCGAGCCCCGCCTCGGTCACGCCGAGGTGAAGCGGGTAACAACCCCCCTCGCGGTCGACCCTCTCCGCGAAGAGGCGGTTCGCCGCCACCGTCACCGCCGGGATAGAAGACTTCAAGGAAACGATCACCTCCCGGTAGCCGAGCCGCTCGCACACCCGCAGATACTCCAGCGCCGATTCGACCATCCCCTCCGGCGTGTCGCCGAAACGCTCGCACATCCGCGCCGAGAGGGAGCCGTGGTTCACGCCGATCCGGAGCGCCGCCCCCCGCTTCCGGAGCGCCTCCACCAGCGGGCCGAAAATCTCCGCCGCCCGCCCGGCGCCCTCTTCAAAGGTCTCCCCCCGGACGGTCCGGTCCGGCCGGTCGGCGAAGTTCCCCGGGTTGATCCGCACCTTCTCGGCGACTTCGGCGGCGGCCAGAGCGGCGCCGGGGGCGAAGTGCACGTCCGCCGCGATCGGCACGTGCACGCCCGCGGCGCGGAGCGACTCCCGCGCGCGGGCGATCGCCGCCACCGATCGGAGCGTGGGGACGGCGAAACGAACGATCCGCGCGCCGGCGCGCGCGAGCGCCGCCGCCTGCCGCGCCGTCGCCTCGGCGTCCTCCGTGTCCGTGTTCGTCATCGACTGAAGAACGATCGGGTGCTCGCCGCCGACAGGCACGTTCCCCACCATCACCGTTCTGGTTCGCCGCCGTTCCATCCGCCGGCCTCCTTCTCCCTCCCGACGATAAAACGGCGCGGTGCGGAACACAAGCGCCGCCGCCGGCCGGCGCGCGCCCCTTCGCGCCGCCCCTTCTTCGCGCCTCCGATTGCCGCCGCCGGCCGAATTTGTTAGCGTCTCTCTCTCGACGAAGAACAAAAACGAACCGCCGATCAAGGAGGGGATTTTCCATGGATCGTCTGCGCGAAATCTGGAATCTGGGCTTTCAGGGGGTGACCGTCGGCGACGGCGCCACGCTGGTGGGGATCCTCCTCGCCGCGCTCATCGTCCGCAAGATCTTCCAATCCATCATCTTGGACCGGCTCAGAAAACTCGCCGACCGGACCCGCACCGACATCGACGACCACCTGATCCAAGCGGTGGAGCGCCCCGTCGGCGCACTGATCATCCTCGTCGGCTTCCGCGTCGCCTTCGCCGTGCTCCGGCTGCCGTCGGAGCCCCTCGACGTGCAGCGTTTCCTTCGCGTGTTAATCATCGTTCTCATCACGCTGGACGTCACCTGGCTCTTCATCCGGCTGACCGACGTGCTGACCCTCTTTCTCGCGAAGATGACGCAAAAAACCGAGTCCACTCTGGACGATCAGCTGGTGCCGCTCATCCGCAAGACGGTCAAGGTCGTGTTCGCCATACTCGCCTTCGTCGTGGTCGTGCAAAACCTGGGTTACCAGGTCACCGGGCTCCTCGCCGGCCTCGGCATCGGCGGCCTCGCTTTCGCCCTGGCCGCGCAGACCACCCTCTCGAACCTCTTCGGATCGGTCACCATCATCCTGGACCGCCCCTTCCGCGTGGGAGAGCTGGTCTCCGGCGACGGCTTCCTCGGAGTCATCGAGGAGATCGGCCTCCGCTCCACGCGGGTGCGGACGCTCGACAAGACGATGGTCACGGTGCCGAACGCCAAGCTCGCCGACATGACCGTGGACAATCTGACCCAGCGGTCGCGGCGGCGCGTGCGCTTCACCCTGGGGGTCACCTACGAGACCGACGCGGACCGGATGGAACGGGCGCTGGAGCGGATCCGCGCCGTCTTGGAGGCGCGGGAGGACGCGGAACCGGGCTCGATCGTCGTCCGCTTCGCCGGATTCGGCGACAGCAGCCTGGACATCCTGGTGCAGTTCCTGTCGATTCGTACCGACTGGGCGGAATACCTCACCGTCCGGCAAGAGGTGAACCTGGCGATCATGCGCGAGCTGGAGGCGCTCGGCCTGGAGGTCGCCTTCCCGACCCGCACCGTTTATTTCAGGCAAGAAGATAGTTGGGGGCCGGACGCCGCTCAGGAGCCGAAGAGCGCGTAGAGGTCCCGCTCCCGGAGGGGACTGCGCCGGGCGAGCGAGAGATTTTCCGCCACGTGGTTCTCGCGGCTCATGCCGACGAGGATGGTGTGCAGGCCGGGGATGGAGCGCGCGAACTGAATCGCCCGCACGGCGTTGGATTCCAGGTCCTTCATCCCTTTGACGAGGAAGTCGGGGAACTTGGAGAGGATCCGCCCTTGAAGGAGGGGGACGCTGGCCGCCGTCAGAAGGCCGAAGCGTCCCGCCGCGTCGATGGCGCAGAGCTGCTCGCCCTCCACCTCCTGGGCGTTCAACGCGTACGCCTCCATCATGGCCGCGTTGAAGGGGATCTGCACGGAGACGAAATGGTGGTTTTCGCCGCCCACTTCGCGGGCGATCTCCACCAGGCGGGCGAGCGAAAGATAGTTCGGGTGAGAAAGGTCCACCCGAAAGGCGTCCCAGGAGGAAACGCCGTAGCGAGCGATTCGCCCCTTGGCGGCCTGCTCCTCCAGAACGGCGAAGGCGCGCCGGAGCCGATTCGCGAAATCCTCCTCGCGGAGCACCGCGGCGTGCACCTCCGGGTTGTGCAGGTAATAGAGGTCGATCCTCTCCACCCGCAGGTTCTCCAGGCTCCTCTCGATCTGATCCTCCAGGAAACGGGGCGCCAGGCTGTGGCAGCCGCCCACCAGGTCTTCCGGCTCCATCAGTCCCGTCTCGACGTAGTTCGCCCGGATGAAGGCGCGGATGTTCGGCGGGGGCTCGTCTTCGAAGGGGATGTAGCCGCCCTTGGTGGAGAGGAAAACCTCGTCCCGCCTGAGAGAGCCCTCGGCGATCATCTCCTCCAGCGCCTGGCCGACCACCCTCTCGCTCCGCATGCAACGGTAGTTGATCGACGTGTCGATCCAGTTGCATCCGTAGGGGAGGGCGGCCCGAACGGCCCCCTCGTAAAGCGTGTCCGTGTCGGCGTCGTGGGGCCCCAGATAGGTGCCCATGCCGATGCTGCCGAGGTGGAGACCGCCCCAAGTCCGGAAGTGGTCCTCGGGGATCTTGCCTTCGAAACGCTTTGTGTAGTCTAGAGTTCCGGCCGCGGTCGCGGCGATGTCGTCCGCCAAGGCGTTCTCCTCCCCACGTGTGAGCGGGTAGAAACTAACAGAACGACCGGTCGCTTGGCAACGGTCCAATCGCTTGGCAACGGTCCAACGCGCCCCCGTTTTCCCCCTCCCTTCCGGCCTCCTCCCCCCGGCGCGCCCCGGCCGCCGATTTCAATTGCCCATCCACAGATCGATCCTATATACTTGTTTCGACAACCTTTTCGTATGCGGGTGCGACCCCGCGTCCGGCGCGGTCGCCGGGCGTGTTTACGCATAAAACAGAATATGCATTGGAACGTGATCTGGACGGGGCTTTCTCCGACCCCACCTGAGGAGGTCGTCCATGTCTGTTTCGCGTCGGTCTCCCGCCCGCCTCCCAGGCGCGCTCGCGCCCCTCTGCCTTCTCTTCGCCGTCATGACGAACCCCGCGACCGCCTACTCGCCGCCCCCCGTCGAACCGGAGAGCCTCCGGGCGGTGGTGGTGACCATCGACGGGATCCGGGACCAGGAATTCCACCAGTGGAACGGGCGGTTGATCGACTGGATCGATTCGCTCGGCGCGTACGTTCCGGATCTGGTGAACCTCACTATCGGTTTCACCGATCCCAACCACGCGATCCTCTGGGGGAGCGGCGAGCCGAACCAGTGCCGCAATGGGGAGGGGCATCCCCAAGATCCGATGCACTTCGAGTTGATTCGCAAGCAACGGGGCCTCCCCCGGAGCGCCACCGCCTTCAGTTCCGGCAAGATTCATCTTTTCAATCAGAACATGCACTCCGCCCACCCGGACTACGGGCAACCCTTCGAACCGTGCACGCTGATCGCCCGGTCCGATCCGCCCCCCGAACTGGAGGGGCTGATGTGGTACCAGGGTCCCGACTCGCTCATCCTCCACCGTTCCATCGAACACCTCGACACGGCGGATGTGGTCTGGATGGGGATCAATCTCTCCGAGTACGACATGATGAGCCACATGCCCGGCTTATACGCCTGCGATTTTGACACCCTTTGCTATTGGACGCGGGCCGAGGAGATCTACCGGGAAGCGGAGCGGCTCGTCATCGAGGAACTCTGGCCCTTCCTGCAGGGGCACCCGCGCTACCGAAACCGGACGGTCCTCATCGTGGCGACCGATCACGGCAGGCACCTGGACGACATAAGCTACGGTTTTCACAACCACGGCCACGGCTGGCTCCCGGACAGCAGCGGCTGCGCCCCTAACTGCGCCGGTTGCCGCGAGATCTGGGCGATGTTCATCGGCCCCGGCGTGCTCCGGGGGACTGTCGCCTCGGGGACTTACTCGATTCGCGACGTGGCCCCCACGCTGAGACAAATGATGGGCTTCGAGAACCCCTTCGAAACGGGGACGCCGATCTCCGAGATCCTGGAGACGCTCACCTCCGTCGATGGACCGAAGACGCGACCCGCCGCCAATCCGAGGCTCGATCCGAACGTGCCCAACCCCTTCCGGAGCTCCACGGTGATCCGTTATTACCTCCCCACCCCCTCGCCTTGTGAGATCCGCGTGTACAACGCCGCGGGGCGAGTCGTCTTCTCGCACGGCTGGGAGGCGCAGGGAAGTGGCGCCCACTATTTCACCTGGGACGGCTCCGACGATCTCTGCCGCCGTCTCGCGCCGGGGGTTTACTTCGTGAACCTCCGTACCGACCGGGGTTGCCTCTCCCGCAAGGTCACCCTTCTTCGATAGGCGGGCCGTTCGGTCGTGGACGAACCTCGCGGGCGGGGGAAAGAATCCCCCGCCCTCCTTTTCCAGGCAACGGTCCCGTACGCCTCTTCAGTTTACGGATGAGTGATGGGCCGTTCTGTGGTATACAGGAGGTCCGCGCCTCCGGAAGGGGGCGGTTTTCGCGGAAAACCGAACCGCCGGGCTACGGCCCGGTTTCGAGGAGAAGAAAATGCAACGGCAAGCGGTTCTTACACTTGCGGATCTCGTTCTTCCCCGGCGGGGGCTTCTCGCGCGCGGGGCGGCGGTCCTCGGGGGGACGCTGCTGATCGCCCTTTCGGCGCAGATCGCGATCCCCTTCGTCCCGGTTCCCCTGACCGGCCAGACTTTCGCCGTCCTTCTGGTCGCGGCCCTTCTCGGCGGGCGCCTCGGCGCGGCGACCATGATCGCGTATCTGATCGAAGGGGCGGCCGGCCTTCCGGTCTTCTCCGGCTGGAGCGGCGGCGCGGCCCGCCTCTTCGGCCCCACCGGCGGCTATCTGATCGCGTTCGTTCCCGCCGCCTGGATCGTCGGCTCTCTCTGCGAGCGAGGCTGGGATCGCCGCTTCCCGACGGCCGCTCTCGCCATGATCGCCGGAAACGCGGTCATTCTTCTCGGCGGCGTCGCCTGGCTCTCCCTCTTCACCGGCGTCGCGCGCGCCGCCGCCGCCGGCCTGGTCCCCTTCCTCGCCGGCGACATCCTGAAGATCGTCCTCGCCGCGCTCGCCCTCCCGGCGGGCTGGCGTCTTCTGGGCCGCACCCGGTAGGCGAGACCGAGCGGAACCGCTTCGGCCGAAAAAGAAATCGGGGGAGGACACCGGTCCCCCCCTTTTTTTATCCATGAATCTTTTGCCGGCGGTCGATCGAAAGCGGTTTACTCCCGCCGCTCTCCCCTCGGACGGGGCCCGCGGATTCGCGAAGCGAGGGTGAAGAAGGTCTGCGTCTCCTCGGCGCTGAGCTGGGCGCGGTGGAGGATCAGACGGAGATGGCGAACCAGCGCGACGCGACGCTTCTCTTCGAATTCGTTGACCCGGAGCGCGTGGTCCATGGTCTCGTACAGCCTCTCCAACTCCTCAGCGGTGGCGGGCTTCGGACGGGCGACGCTCTCCGCCGGCTCCCTGAGGGCGAGGGCCGTTTCGTAGGCGAGGAGCATGACCGCCTGGGCGAGGTTGAGCGAGGGGTGCTCCATCGGCGTCGGCACGGTGATGATCAGGCGGCAGCGGAGCACGTCCTCGTTGCTGAGCCCCGTCTTCTCGGGACCGAAGAGGATCGCCACCCTTTCGTCGCCGGGAATGGAGGCGAGCCGCCCGCTCCACTCCCGCGGAGTGACGATTTCGGCATGGTGGCGCCGGGTGCGGCGCGTGGTTCCCACAACCCATGCGCAGCCGGCGGTCGCCTCCTCCACCGTGCCGTGGGTCTCCGCCCCGTCGAGGATCTCCTCGGCGCCGTGGGCCATCGCCTCGGCGTGGGGCGTGCGCCATCCCTCCGGCGGCGAGACGAGCACGAGCCGCCCGAAACCCATCGCCTTGATCGCCCGCGCCGAAGCGCCGATGTTCCCCGGCTCGGTGGTGCCGATGAGGACGAAGCGAATCTCCTCGCGCGACGGCGCGTCCTTTCGATCGATCCAAAAAGGTCCGTCCGCGAACATGACCTCATCCTCTCACGGTGTCGCGGGGAAAGCCCACGGGAAGCGGCGCGGAGAAGGGGAAGACCGCGGCGCGAGGAGCGAGACGCGCGGACAATGGGGAAAGAATCCGTGGAAACGACCGCGCCGCCGGAGGCGCGGCGGGGCCGGCGCGGTCCTCTAGTCCCCTTCGCCCGCCTCCGGAAGACGGACCCGGATCGCGTCGACCCGGAAGCGCTCCTCGTCGATCAGCTCCACATCCTCGCCGACGCGTTTACCGAGCAGCTTCTCGCCCAGGGGGGCGCGATAGCTGATCACGTTATCGCCGAACGTGCGGTCCCCCTCTCCCAACACCCAGTAGGTTCGGAGATCACCGCCGGAACCGCGCAGATCCACCTCCGTGCCGGGTCCGATCTGGTCCTCGAGAATCTCGATCTCCTCGATCGGCTGGGCGAGACGGACCCGATGGTACAGTTCTTCGAGCCGCTGCGTGGCGTCCGCCTGCTTCTTCTTCGCCGCGTCGTACTCGGCGTTCTCCCGAAGATCGCCCAGCTCCCGAGCCTTCCGGATTTCCTGTGGGATGGTGGTCTTCAAATCCCAGTCCAGCTCTTCCACCTCCTTGCGAAGACGGATGAGAGTGGCGCGGGTCATGAGCACCCGGCCGCCGAACCGGTCGTAGATCCCATCCTCGCGCGTGGCGTGCATCGACTGGCGCTGCGCTTCCACCTCCTCGGCGACCCCGCCGAGAGGAGTCCCCTTCAACGCCTCCACGATGGGGAAGAGAAAGCGCTCGGAGTGGCGCCAATGCAGGAGCTGATTCCGGAGGGAACTCGCCTCCTCGTCGGTCGCCGGAGCGGCGGCGAGCGCGGCGCGGAACTTCTCCGTCTCCAGGAAATCGAGGGCGTTCCGCCGGAGGACGTCCTTCTCCGGATTCTCGATCAGGTGGACCAGCGCGTCCATGAGCGCCCACTGCGAAACCGTCGGCTCGCCGGTCAGTTCCCGCACGATGTGGAAGACGGCGTAGCCGCGCTGCGGGCTGCCGCCGATCACGGCCCAGATGTTCTTCTCCCGGCCGCTCCCCTCCCCTTCGGAGAGAATGCGCCACGCCTCGCGCCTAATCGACTGGACGCGCGAATCGAGAAGGATGAAGGCGGCGGTCTCCCGCACCTCCGGCGGCGCCATCTCGAGAAGGTCCTTCTGCTGTTCCGTGCCGAAGCGGGTCAGGTCGGGCGCCTTGGCGAACTCGAGGATCGCCTCCTGGAACCCGTTCTCGCCCGTGTCGCCGGCGCGGCGCAGCAGGAGAAGCGCCTGCACCCGCTCCGTGGGGGGGCGATCCTTCTCCGCCGACCGGACGCGCAGTTCCTCGCCGTAACGGCGGACCACCTCGCCGGCGTCCTCCGGGTGCTGCTCCAAAAACTTGACGAGCAAATCAATGCCGCGGCGGAGCTTGGACTTCAGGTCCACCTCGGGAAGCGGCGACGTCCGCTCCCCCTCCTTGTGAAGGCGGATCACCTTGCGGAAGAGCTGGGAGAGATCGAATCGTTCGTCCTTTTCCGCGCCGCGCCGCGCCTGTTTCCACCACTCGGACCAACCGGTCGGCTCGAGCAGCTCGAGTCGCACCAACAACTTACGGACGTCGTCCACCCCCGCTTCGCCACCGAGGTGCTGCATCACGTGGAAGAGAAACTCCGCCTGGTCCCCCCGGAGCGCGGACAGCATCCCCGGCCGGTCCACGTACACCTTGGCGCGCAGGTCCTGCGGGTTGAGGAGGTAAAGCGCCGTTTTGGCGAGAGAGACGCTCATGCTTCTCTCCCCCTCTTTCTCGAAGCGGATCTGCAGCCGCTCGCCGTCGTTGTCGATGATCTCGCCGACTCCCCAGCTCCCGTGAAGCACGTGGCGCCCCGGCGGCAGCTCGAGGAGCCTGTCGAGCGCGACGAGCGCATCTTCGACGGGAACGCTCTTCTCGGCGATCCCGGCGCGATCGAAAAGACGCTCCGGTTTGCGGATCGCGCCGTGGGCGGCGATCCCCATCGTCCGGGCGACGCCGCGGAAAGCCTCCTTCTCCGTGGATTTCTCCAGCGCCCGGCGGAGAATCGTCCAGACATCTCCGGCGAGCCCCTGCCCGATAAGGGCATCCTGGGCCAGCTCCAGAAGGGTGACCGCCGTTTCTCCCTCCCCCTCACGGATCAGGCGGTCGAGCGCCTCCGTGACGAGAACCAAATGGCGGCGTTCCGGGCGCTCCAGGATCGCCAGAACCCCCTCCTCCACCCTCTCCACGTCCTTTTTGGCGGCGAACCCGGGAAGGGATTTCGCCAAAAGAAAAGAGCCCTCGGCGTCTCCCCCCTCCATCAGGGAAGCGCCGAGGGCCCAGAGAATCAGGTGATTCTCCGGATCGAGCCCGTAGGCCCTCCGGAGGAGATCCACCTTGGCGTGCCTGCCGCCCCCCTTCCGCCAGAGCCGCGCAGCGACGCGGGCGAACTCGGGGGATCCGGCGTGGGCGAGCACCCTCTCCATGACCGCTCCCAGGGGCTCCCATTTCGCCTTCTGTTCGAGCTGCTCGCAGAGGATGGAGAAGATCTGTTGGGCGAGTTCGGTTTCGCCGGAGCGGGCCTGCGTGAAGGCGGTCGCGTAGAGCACCGACACGCCCACGTCCCTCCCCTGCACGAGGGGGTTCAGCAGAGAAAGAAGGCGGTCCGCGCCCCCCTCCTCGGCCAGGGCGGCTTCCACCGCCGCGTCGATCCGATCCACCAGCTCCCCGGAGAGATCGACCGCTCCCCCCTTCGGGTGCTCATCCAGCTTGAGAACGCTACGGAGATCCTCCACGGTGCCCCTCTCCTTCTGTTTCGGGCGTAGACGACCACATTAGCAGAACACGGCCCCCGGCGACAACGTCCGGATCACATTTCCTTCTCTCCGCCGCCAGGAGTCCGGAAGCCGTTGAGCGCCGCCCGCCGCTGTGTTGTAATAGGGGTTCACGGAAGAACCGAACGCCCCGCCGGGGGCGAAACCGTCGATTTTCAGCGAGGAAAGAGGAATATGGCTCTCGTCGAATGCGTACCGAACATCAGCGAAGGCCGGGACCGGGCCGTGATCGACGCCGTCGTGGCCGAGGCGGAGAAGTCGGGCGTCACCGTGCTCGACGTCGACCCGGGACAGGCGACCAACCGGACGGTGATCACTTTCGTGGGGAGCCCCGACCAGGTGGTGGAGGGGGCCTTCCTGCTGATCCGGAAGGCGGCGGAACTGATCGACATGCGACACCATCACGGGGCGCACGCCCGGATGGGCGCCACCGACGTCTGCCCCTTCGTCCCCGTCTCCGGCGTCAGCATGGACGACTGCGTGGAACTCGCCAACCGTCTCGGCAAGCGGGTCGGTGACGAGCTGGGCATTCCGGTCTACCTGTACGAATTCGCCGCCACCACGCCGGAGAGGAAGAACCTCGCCTACGTCCGGCAGGGCGAATACGAAGGGCTCGCCGAGAACATCAAGAAGCCGGAGAGGAAGCCGGACTACGGCCCCGCGACCTTCAATCCCGGCGCCGGCGCGACGGCGATCAGCGCGCGCAAATTCCTCATCGCCTACAACATCAACCTGAACACGCTGGACCGCAAACTCGCCCACGACATCGCCCTCAACATCCGCGAGGCGGGGCGGTCGAAACGGGACGACGAGGGGAAGATCGTTCGCGACAAGAGCGGCAAGGCGGTCAAGACGCCCGGTCTTTTCAAGAGCATCAAGGCGGTGGGCTGGGTGATCGAGGAGTACAAGCGCGCCCAGATCTCGATCAATTTCACGGACTTCGACGTGTCGCCGGTGCACGAGGTCTTCGACGAAGTGTGCAAGCAGGCGACGGAGCGGGGGATGCGCGTCACCGGCAGCGAGTTGGTCGGGCTGATCCCCAAGGAGGCGCTCCTGCGCGCGGGCGTCCATTACCTCAAAAAGCAGGGGCGCTCCCACGGCGTCCCCGAATCGCTTCTCATCGAGACGGCGGCGCAGTCCCTCGGCCTGGGCGATCTTTATCCCTTTAAGCCCGAAGAGAAAGTGATCGAGTACCGCGTCGGTGAAAGGATGGGGCCGCTCGCGTCGATGCGGGTGTGCGATTTCTCCGACGAGGTCTCCACCGAGTCCCCCGCGCCGGGCGGCGGGAGCGTGGCGGCGGTGTGCGGATCGATGGGCGCCGCCCTGGCCGGCATGGTGGCGAACCTGACGGTGCGGAAGAAGGGGATGGAGGACGTCTGGGACGAGATGGCCGATCTCGCCGCCGAGGCGCAGCCTCTGAAGGACTTCTTCCTGCACGCCATCGACCGGGACACCGACGCTTTCGGCGCGGTGCTCGACGCGCGCCGCCTACCCAAGAAGACCGACGAGGAGATCGCCGCGCGCGACGCGGCGGTTCTGGAGGCGATGAAGAAGGCCGTCACGGTCCCCTTCGATACCCTCGCCGCGACGGAGAAGGTGATCGATCTCGCCGGCCGCGCCGCGGAAAAAGGGAATCCGGCGAGCGCCTCCGACGCGGCGGTGGCTGCGATCTGCGCCGAAGGGGCCGCCGAGGGCGCCTGGTTCAACGTGATCATCAACCTGGCGGACCTGGACGACCCGGCCTTCGTCGACGACATCCGCCGCCGCGCCGACGAGATTCTCGAACGCGCCCGGGCCGCCTCGAAAGCCGTGCGCGACGCCGTGGCGAAGAAGCTCGGGGCGTAGGGGCGGGGAGATCCCATGGGGGATTCGCAGGAGAAGCTCCGGATCCTTCATACGGTTCCCTACGCGCCCGTTCCCCCCGATTCGGGGGGAAAGCTCGTCCCTTATCACCACGCCACCGGGCTCGCCCGCCGCGGCCACGCCTTGACGCTGATCGCGCCCATTCGCCGGGAAAGCGACGAAGAGGCGCTCCGGAGCCTTTCGGGATCCGTGGAGGTTCGTTCCGTTTCTTGCGCGGCTCCATCGAGGGGCCGGATCGTCGGACGCATCCTGAAGAGTAGTCTCTCGTATCGCGTCACGCGTCACACGCTCCCCGCCGTCGCTCGGGAGACGGCCCGCTTGCTCGAAGGGGATCATTTCGACGTGGTCCTTCTCGACACGCTCTTTACCGCCTATCTGATTCCGTTGATCCGAGAATCCGCGCGGAAGACGCCGGTGGTTTTGGTGAACCACAACTTCGAGAGCCTGCTCTTCCGGCGTTATCTGTCGGGACGTTCCCCATTCGTACGCGCTGCGGGACTCATCGAACTGGCGCGCGTTCGGCGAGCCGAGAAGGAGGCGGCCGCCGCAGCGGACCGCGTCCTCGTCCTTTCCGGGCGCGACCGGGAGGGGCTGCTGGAACTGTCACCCGAGGCGCGGATCAGCGTGCTACCGCCCGGCGCGCCCGTCCGGCCGGGCGAGAGGATCCCTCCCCCCGAGCGTCCGGACACCGTGATCTTCCTCGGGAATTACCGGTGGGAGCCGAATCGGCAAGCTGCTCGATGGCTCGCGCAAGAGATCTTTCCGAGGATCCGCCGCGCCGCCCCGGACGCCGAACTCCGGCTCGCAGGCGAGGACCCGGACAGTGCGATCGCGCCCTTGCACGATCCGGGACGTGGAATCCGCGTCCTCGGGCATATCGAGGACGCGGCGACGACGATACAAGGCGCGGCGATCTTCGCGGTTCCCCTTCGGGTCGGCGGAGGAGTGCGCCTGAAAATCTTGGAAGCGATGGCGAACGAGAGGCCCGTCGTGAGCACGACCCTCGGCGCCGAGGGAATCCCGTACGTCTCCGGCGAGCATCTCCTCGAAGCGGACGGCGAAGAGGCGATCGCGGCCGGGATCATCTTGTTGATCCGCGATCGGGAGAGGGCGGCGCGGATCGCCCGTGCGGGCAGGGAATTGGTGGAGAAGAAATTCGGTTGGGACCGAATCGTGGAGCGACTGGAGGCGTTTCTTTTCGAGACGGTTCGTTGTAACTAGCGGCGGATCATTTCGTGGCCTGGTCGACGACGATGTAGACCGTGGCGACCTGGGCGGCGACGGTCATGAAATCCTTGAAGAGAGCCCAGTAATCCCGGTCCGGTTTTTCCGGGATCCAGATCGTGTCGCCCGGCTCGAGATCGGTTTCTCCCCGGTTGAACCAGATTCCCGTCGAACCCTTGATGATGCGTATTTTCCCCTTCGATGCCCGTCGCGCGTAGCCGCCGGCCCGCTCGATGTAGTAGCGGTAGTCCTCTCCCTCGGTGAAGGGAAGACGACCCGGATTGACGATCTGCCCGCTCACCGTGATCGTCTTGCTCATCTGGGGCACGGTGACTACATCCCCTCGACGGAGAAGAATGTCTTCTTCCGCGTCGTTCTCCCGGAAAAGGGAAACGAAGTCGACCACCACCTCTTCCTTCTTCTCCCGGGAACGC
This sequence comes from Candidatus Eisenbacteria bacterium, assembly GCA_016930695.1. NCBI lineage: Bacteria > Candidatus Eiseniibacteriota > Candidatus Eiseniibacteriota bacterium. The sequence continues at coordinate 33,598 of JAFGGD010000037.1, read as the reverse complement.
ATCTTGAAGTAGGCGTACTCGTCCTCGGACATGTCGGCGACCGGCATGGTGCGGAGACGCTCGAACTCGCGATCCTCCGCCTCGCTGCGGAAAGAGCGGCGTGTCACGCTCGCTTCGATCAAGTCGGCGTCTTCCGTGAAGCCGCCCGCGCGCGTGATCAACTCGCTCAGACGTTCCCGCCCCTCATCGATCGCGTAGACGCCCGGAAACAGCACCTCGCCCGTCACGGTCACCGCCCGCTGCAGATGCCACTGCGGGATCCCCCGTACGAAAATCTCGTCCCCCGCGCGAATAAGAAGATCCGGTTCGTCGCTCCGCGGAGGATCGACCGAGAGATCGACGAAGAAGCGGCGCGTTCGGGACGGCTCGTCGACTAGAAAACGGCGGATCTCCACCGAATCCCGGATCGCATCGTCCGTGAATCCTCCGGCGATCCGGATGAAGTCCATGATCTTCTCTCCTTCGACGATCTCGTAGCGCCCCGGAAGGGCGACGCCGCCGTGGACGCTCGCCTCCCGCAGCTTCACGGGGACGTAGACGATATCGCCGTCGGAGACGAATGGATTCCACTCTCTCTCACCGAGCATTTCGAAACGGAGGACGTCGGCATACTCCGTCTCCCCGTCCAAACCGCGGATCGTCAGGCTCCGGCGCGACCCTTCTTCCAGGAATCCGCCCGCCATCTCGATGGCGGAGGAGACGCGCGTCAGCGCGGTTACGATGTAGGTGCCGGGATTCTCGACCTGGCCGAGCACGTGGACCTCGAAGCGACGGAGTTGGGTGAGAACAAACTGGATTTCTACATTCCGGTAATAGCTTAGAAGTTCTTCACTTACCCGTTGTTTGGCCTCAAGCAGGGTCAGAGGAGCCACGGAGATCGCCCCGACCGGTGGGATGATTACGGTCCCCTCCGGCGTGACCGGTATCGTCCAGGATCTCTGGGCTTCTCCGAGAATGGTCACGGTGAAAACATCCCCCGGTCCAACGAGATAAGTTGACTCATCGACCGGGCCTTCGATTACCAGAGCGGAAAGACCAGAAACAACCACGCCTTCGGTTTCTTGTGCGAAGGCGGGAAGACACCAAACCGCGAGCAAGAATGCGAAGATCGTGATGGTGGCGGCGGGGGACTTCATGTATGAAAACCTTTCCCTTTTTACGGCGAAGGTGACGCAGGGAAACCCCTCGACGCCCCTCGATCACGGTTCACGCAGTGAACAATCAGATTATCCCAAAAGGTGGTAGCGCCGTCGAGGAAAAGGTCTGAGAATGCTCCCTACTCTAGATATCCGAGAGAGCGGAGCCGTTCGGCAGTAGCTGCGTCCAGTGGAGTCGACTCCGACCTCTCTTGGCCCTCGCCAACCCAGGTCTCCACCCGCAAAACCATGTCGGCGACCGTCTCCTGCTCGTGCTCGGATTCGTCCTGGGTCTCGTCGGGATCCGATACAACATTGTAAAGCAGGCTTGTCCCGTCGTCCCCGGCGATCAGTTTCCAAGCCCCCCTAAAAAAAGCGGTCAGGCGCCGATCGAAGTCCGGGATGCGTCTAGTAAGATCGGCATCCGGGTAGAGTTCGGCGAAACCTTCCCGGTCTTTCTCGTCTCCCCCCGGAGGCGGAGCTGGTCGGGGGAGCCAGAGATCCCCAAGCCCCGCACCTTCCATCTCCATCGGCACATCAATGCACAGCAACTCGAGAAGTGTGGGAGCGATGTCCGTGGTTTGAACCCGGTCGGAGACCACGACACCTTCTGGGACTATTCCGGGGCCATAGAAAATCAAGGGAACGGACAAGAGCGGGTAGTGTAAGGATCCCCGGTGCCCGAGGAGATCGTGTTCCCCGAAACTCTCCCCATGGTCTCCGGTCACGACCAAGATCATCCCCCGATCCTCGAAGCGCCGCTCCAAGTCGTCGAACAGTTCCGCGAGCACACCATCTAGGTAGGCCAACTCCCCATCGTAAAGATCCCCTAAATATTCCAAATCCTCGGAACCGAGACCAGCGTCGGAGACGCGAATAATGTCGTCATGTGTTGAAGGTGACTTCATCAGGCCGCGATAATCGGGATTTCTCAAAAATCGGCTTCGATAGGGCTCGGGAGGCAAGTAGGGTGCGTGAGGGTCGTTGAAATTCAGAAAGAGAAAACACGGTTCTCCCCGTTGCGAATCCAAGTACTCAGAAAGCCGGGATACCGTGGCACCGGCACGGCGTTCGGCATAGTGCGGTTTCCAGCGATCCGCAGCGCCGAGGCGTGTCGCGATGCGCCAAAGCTGTGTACGATAAAACCACGACTCGAGTTCGTCATCATACACGTCGAAACCCTGGTCCAGATTGAATACGCGCGACAAAAAGGGATTGGATACGAAGCACGCTGTGAAAAAGCCGGCTTCCTGGAGGATTTCCGGGAGGGTTCTATTCTCGTCGCCCAATCGCCAATGCCCCATGTGGGCTCCATGAGTCTTGGGATACCTGGACGTAAGAATCGACGCGTGTGAGGGAAGGGTCCAGGGTGACGGGGAAATCACGCTCGTGAACTTCACGCCGCGGGCGGAGAGGGACTCAAGAAAGGGCGTTGTCGGTCGGGGATACCCGTAGCAGGAGAGCCGGTCCATTCGTGTCGTGTCCATGACGATTACCACTACGTGGGGCAGCCGACAACCTTCCTTCAGCGCCGACGATCGATCTGCATTGCCGGGCCAAGAAACAATCGGTGCCAACGCGGCCAGGAGAACCAGTAGCGTCAGAGGAAGAACCCCGTGTAGGAATGCCCGCCGGAGTGAAAGCCCCTCATCCAGTTTCCACAATCCCGTGAGGATGCGAAAAAGGAGACGAATGACGAAGAAGAGCAATACGCCTCCAAGAAAAAGTACTATGGACCATGCGACGCTGACTGGAGCGAGAAGGCTTATACCCGGCAGGCGATTCACGTGAACATGGACGAAAATGGGAACGCAGAGCAGGATGACGACGAAAGACGCCATTACGCCGCCGCGAGACGGTCCCCGACGAAGAATCCGGCACGCCCGCCATATTATCGAGCCCCAAACCAAGGCGAGAATGGACGTGGGGAAGGCGTAAAGCAGGAAGGTCTGCGGAAGTATCCAGATGTGGACCCGCCATTGATCCGAGGGGAGGAGAGCCAATCCCTGGAGGAGGCCGAGCCCCCCTCCCAACCACCAACCCAAGAGTGCTTCCCGAGAGGCGGGGAGAGCATCCGCGTATCTGTTTCCCCTGCGATTCATTTCCACAACTCTAGCCCCCCGTCCCTTCCGGTAACCCGGGTCCACCAAGGACGGACCGAGACGCGAGCAATTCCCCGACCCTCTCCGCGACCCGGTCCCAGGAAAACCTCGACCGAACAAAGGCCCGGCCGCGTTCCCCGATGGCGGCTGCCCGGTTGGGATCTCGGAGCAAATCGCCGGTGGCGACCGCGAATTCCTCAAGACTATCGTAAACTAGGATCTCCGAACCGGACCTAGCTTGAAGACCACAGTTTCCTGGGGAGGACGTGACCACCGGGAGACCCGCCGCCATGGCTTCGACTATCTTATTCTGTACACCTGCCGCGTACCTCAGGGGAGCAACGAATACGCTTAGCGGGGAGAGGGCGTCGGCCCAATTGTCGATCGGCCCGACCACGACTGTGCCGTTAAACCCGTCCAGCCGGTCGACCGCCCGAGAGTGACCGTGTCCGATCAAGTGCAGCTGGGCATCCGCAAATCGGCTGCGGACGATGGGCATCACTCGAAGCGCGAGAATCCGGGCAGCGTCGATGTTATGCGGTACCTGGTAGTTACCCAGAAATCCCAGAATGGGGGACTTCCGGTCCGTGCGCACGTCGAAGAGCTCCTGAGAGACCCCGTTGGGCACTACGTGAATGCGGGCGCCCGGAGCCCCAGCTGCGATCTCATCACGATCCGATTCAGAGATCGTCCATACTTCGTCGAAATCCGCGGTTACTTCCTTTTCGTAGAGGCGAATCCGAGCCGTCTCCATCCGAAGGGGGAGACGCATCCATAGGGGTCGATACGAAATGGACCCGCCAAGCTCGCGGGAAACACAGTCCGTTAAATCCAGCACGCGAATCGCCCCATCCACGAGCACTGCGAAAGGGGCCATTCGAAACAGATGGGTGTACACAAGGTCGAAACGTGTGGCCTCAGATCGCTGACGCACCAACGCCTCCATTTCGACCGATCTGTAGTAGTGTAATTGGAGGGGCAGGGAAGATGGGATCCCTCGAATCATGTTCCTGAAAGAATTTTCCTTCGGCAGTAGGACCGTGTCGACACGAGAAAACTGTTCGAGAATCGGGAAATACCGCTCTTCTTCTCGGGTTTCGATGAACGAGATAAGGTGAACTTCGTGATCCCTGGCCAATCGTCGCAGAAAATGGAAAGTCCGGATCCGATCTCCCCGGTGGGGAGGATAGGGGAGTCGAGAGGTGAGGAAGAGAATTTTCACGGATCCACCGATGCCCTTGTTCGGCTCCTTTCTTCGATCAAGCCAAGTCGAATGACTCTAGGAATATACCAAAGCTTCGGGCCCCGGACAACGGCGGACACGAAACGATCGAGACGGATTAGGAGCCTCCGTAGTCGAAACCAGCCCCAACGAGAACTCGCCGGAGTGCCCCGATCACTTCATCGGTGGTGATCGTCTCCATACATTCCGGTCTCCCCCTCACACAATTCACTTGGTCGCAAGGAGAGCAGGAATAGTTGTGGTACAGGACGGCATTCTCTCGGCCGTAGGGACCGAAACGGTTCGGATCTTCCGGGCCGACTAAAGCGATCACAGGAGTCCCCACTGCAGTAGCGATGTGCATAACCCCTGTATCGACGGAAACCATGGCAAGCGCCCCGGAAATCACCGCGACCACCTGAATCAGAGAAGTCTCGCCCGCCAGCGAGATCACACCCGACCTAGTGTCCGAAACGATCTCTTCCGCGAGGGCTTTCTCAGAAGAAGAGCCCGTGACTACAACCCCGAGATCCGTGCTCTCCCTTATCCAACGGATCACTTCAATGAAACGGTGCGAAGACCAGCAACGGAGAGGGGAAATGGCGCCTGGATGAATCACAACATAGTGCCGACAGGAAGGGAGCCGATCCCGGATCATCTCGCTGATTTCCGTCGCGACGTCCTCCCGCACTTGAAGTGAGGGCCGCCGCTCAACACTGAAGTCGTTCACGCCGACAATCCGGAGATTCGTTTCCACCTCATGCATAGAGTTCGATTTTCCCGCACGACCGCGCCTGAACCGTAGGGAACCGACTTTAGCTGACACCCGTACTCCCCCTCGATCGAAGCGGTGGACTGCGCCAGCGAAGATCGAGTATCGGAGAGAAGCCCAATCATCGCGGAGACCGACGATCAAGTCGGGGCGAAATCCGGCCAGAAGCTGCGAGAGTTTCCCCCCTCCCTGGGTTCCGACCCGAGAATAGCGGGGGCTATCATATACGATAATGTGATCTACACCCGGTTGTCCTTCCGCTATCGGAGCGACCCAGGATCCCACCACAAGTGTTATTTCGGCAGTCGGATGGACTGAGCGCAGGCGGGCGATTGCGGGTAGGGCGGTGATGAAATCCCCGAGGTGGTCGAGCTTGAATAGGAGGATGCGCTTGATCCGTCGACGCCGAAAACGTCCAACACTATTGATGGACCAACTTATGAACGTCGAGAGTGCGAGGAACAAGTACTCCATGGGGGATCCTCTTCGGAGGGAACCGTGCCTTCCAGGAGATCACGGTAAATTGATTTGTAAATCTCAGCCACTCGTTGCCAAGTGAAATGTTTTAGAACCCGCTCGCGTCCGGCCCGGCCAAGGTTTTTTCTCTCTTCGGCGTTATCGCGAAGCTCACATAGAACTGCGGCCAGCTCCGTAGGATCTCCCTCGGGGACCACCCTTCCTCCTTCTCCTATGACTTCCGGAATGGAGCCGCTGTCCGAACCGACCACTGGAACACCGCAGGCCATCGCTTCGATCAACACGCGGCCAAACTGTTCTTTTGAGCAATTCGTGGTCCGCGAGGGGAGCACAAGCGTGTCCAGGAGATTGAGAAATCGGGGAACATCGGCATGTGACACCATGGGAACGATTCGGACCCGATCGGCGTTGCCCGAATCGCGAGCGTACTCCTCGATCCTCGTCCTCTCTTCACCATCGCCGAGAATAAAGAGGGACCAGGGGAACGGGAGACTTCCAAGGGCGTCGAGCAGGACAGAAATCCCCTTCATGGGGATCAATCGGCCCACAAAACCGATCACGAAATCACGAAGATCCAGGTCGTTTCGCAAATCATGAACATCCATTGTCCGGTAACTCTCGGGATCAACGGCCAGGGGAACGAATCGCACCGGTTTGGTGAAGCCCCGGGAACGAAGAATCGTGAGCGCGTCCGAGCATCCCACCATTCCCACCGACGCCCGCCGGTGGACATACCGTTGGACTAAACCATAGAACCAAGACGGCCGGTAAGGGTAATGGAAACCTGGGTGTAAGTTGTCGAAAGTGTAGAAGAGGATCGGGGCACGGGGGCAGAAGATACGCGCCAGAAGGACGCACTGGAGAGCGATGACACTATAGGGTTCCTCATTGAGGTGAAAGATATGGGGTCGTACTTCCGATAATGCCCGTGCCAAACCCGTATAGAAGAAGCCCCTGTTTTCATAACCGCGAAAGCCCGCCTTTCCCGTTCGTATCGCGTACCCTTCGTCCTTGGATCTAGCCCGAACGAGACGGCCGTTTTCTATCCACTTCTCGGGAACAAATACCGTCAGATCTATACCAGGATCGGAAGCCAAAAAACGGTATTTTTCTCGGAAGGTGTGTACGCCCCCCACGTGATCCACTACGAAGACTCGTAGCCGATCCTTCCCTATAATTCGCCCCTCATGAGATGTCGATCGATCTTTCATCGTTCTTTCGCTTCGATCCGATCCCCGGACAAAACTTTAAGTATGGCTGGCTGATTTTACGGAGCACCACAGATGCTTCTGTTCGAAGATTCGATCGAGTCCAGAATGAGAGAGCACGCCGCAGCTGCGCCGATAAACGTCCAAAGAGGGACGTTCACCTTATCCCAGGAAGAGTAGTAGTTGAACAGTCCGTGTACGCCGTGCCCCGTCAAACCGGCGATGATCGCGAGGGTGAACGCGGTCACCGGCTGGGATTCCGGTCCCAAACACCTTGACCGCGAGAGGTTTCGCGAGAGAAGAGAAAGAAGGGCTCCGATGAAAACCAAGTTCACCGCGGCTCCGACGAGGCCCATCTCTGCGAGGACGCTCAGAAAGATGTTATGGGCGCCAGCTCGCGGAGCCGACTCAGTCGTCGCAAGACGGATGCGCCGGAACTGGCGGTAGTGGTGTTTGTACGCCCCGAATCCGACACCGACAACCGGGTGAGCCTTAAACATATCGATCGCCGCGGCCCAACGGTTCAGTCTCTCCATGTTGGAGACGTTGCTTTCCGTATCCGCTATCGACCGCATATGCTTGAACAGGGTCGATTGGGAACTTCCAGCCAAAACCACAGCCGCTATGCCTCCTACAGCGAGAACGCCAAAAATCCATCGGGGAAAAGCCCGTGATCGGGGAAGAAGGATCAGGGTCACGCCGACCATGGCGGCGAAGGCGAGCCACGCGGCCCGTGTCAGTGAAAAGAGGATTCCTGCGAAAACGGCGCACGCGGCGCAACCAAAGATAGTCTTTGTCACTTTTTTCTTCGCCCACAGGGTCGTTAAAACGGCCATGGGGAAGGCGTAGCAGAGGTAGGCCGCGAAGGTACCGTGTTCTCCGAAGAACGGTAGAGCCCCTGCGTTCACGTCTTTGATTCCAAGACCGGTCCGGACCACGTTCTGCAGATAGTAGAGACTCACGATAGCCGCCGGAACGGTGAACACCATCGTGAGTCTTCTGAGGTCTTTCACCGATCTCAGCGTCGAAACGGCGAGAAAAACGCCGAAAAATAGATACCAAGCGAGATTGAGTGTGGACTTGAGCGTCGCGAATCCGAAATCCGAATAGAAACATGAAACGAACGGCACGGCAATGACACCTATAACGGAATACGTGAACCGCCGGGGCGGTAGGCGAAAGTGCGGATTCTGAAGTAATCCGAGAATCCAGAGAGTCTCAAGAAAGAAAATCATGGGCTCGGTGGGCGCCTGTAAGGCCGAGCCGGTGCCGGGCATGGAGATTTCTTGGGAAAACGGCACAAGCGCCACAACCATCATCCAACCGGCGGAAGGCGAGGCCAGGGAGAGAACTGCGAACCCAATGCCTCCAAGTACGAGCAGGCTCGTCGTAAGGCCGTCCAGCCCGAGAACAAGTACGGACACGCATTCGACCGCGACGACACCAGCGATTAAAACGCGCCGAATCGTCGTCTTCCGGGATTCCTCCACTCCTCCGCCAATAACTGAGCTCCCCGGCGGCTCGAGATCTTTCGTCATAGCGAAACTCTTCGTCGAGAACAACGGTGATGGAAATTCGTGCGGAAGATAGAAAACTATAGGATCGGCCGGTCAGCTCCGGGGAGACTCTTTCGTTCGTCCGCCGAACCAGTCGTCCTTGAGTGAGTGGATCAATGCGTTCCACCGTCGTCGGTTCTCCCCCACGCTTTTCCAGCGGTCGATCGCTTCGAGCCCGAAGACCAACACAACGCTGCCCAAGAGAGAAACAGCGAGGGCGACGATCACAATGAGCGACCTTCTAGGCCGGTATTTCTTGTCGGGCGGCACCGCCCGATCGAGCACCTGTATCGTCGGCGTGTCCCGGGAAGCCAGAATTTTAGCGCGCTCCAGCTCCTGGGACAGGAACGCTAAAATTTTCGATTGGATCTCCACCTCTCTCATGAGCCGCACGTATCGGACGCCCACATCGGGAATTTCCTTAAAAGCCGGATAGGGGCTCAAACCCTTCCCGTTCGTAAATTCTGGATCAAGCTCAGTGCCGACTATCAATTGCTCCAGCTGTCTTTCCAGGTTCCGCTTCTGAATTCGCAAGCTCCGAACCTCAGGAAAGGACTCCGTTGCGAAACCGGACAACCTCGAGAGCTGAACATCGATTGCCCGAATCTCCCCTTCGATTTCGGCAGCGGCCGATATTAGAGCTTCCGTCTGGACGGTGATTTCCACGGCTCCGTACTTTTCTTGAAATTCCTTCAATGCCGTTTCCGTCGCTTCGAGGTCGCCACGCGTTTGCTTGAGTCGTCCGGCGACAAAGTCGCGGGTCTTTTTACCGTCGGTCATCCGCGTGTTCTGGTTGAAGTCGTCTAGGATCTCTAAGAGCGCGTTGGCCATTCCCGCCGCCCTTTCTGGATCCCTCGCTTCGACGACGACCTCGACCATACCTTCGTCCGTTACCCGTATCCAACGATGCTTCGACAGCTTCTTGAGCGCTTTGTCCATCGTATCCACATCGTAGATCCTCATGAGACCGTATCTTCGAATCAGTGTCTCCGATACATGACGACTCTCGAGGATCGCCCCATAAACATCGGAAGTGGTGGCAAACCAGGGAAGATTGGCGGTAGTTGCGGCTATCTGAATAGCCCCGAGAGTGGTCAGAGGATCGATCGAAGACTCAGGAGGCAATATGGTCGCCGTGCTCCTGTACCATTTAGGTAGGAGCAGGGAAATGAGGATCGCAAGGATGACGACCACCGCCGTGTTGATGACGATGATCCGTCGATTTTTTATGAGAATCTCAACGGCACTCAACAAGGAGAACTCTCCTCGATAGTTATTGTTTCCACTCATGGGGTTACCGCCCACCCGAATACCGAAATCCTGTTTGGAGACGAATGTGAGCCAATAGCTTATCCCGCTGAGGAAAGGGATGTCAATCACCCCGATGATCGACGGAACGAGCTGAAGCCGCTCCTGCCCCAAATGCTCGGATCGAGGCTCAGCTTCCGCCATACCGCGAAGGTGAAATAGACATGGCGGAATACGATTCCCGCCGCGCCGCCCCAGGCCGCGCCGACCGCGGAGAGCTTCGGGATCAGAAGTGCGCAGACAAGGATGTTCGCCGCCGCACCGAGTGCGGTTCCGACCGCTGCCTGACGCTCGTGCCCGGTCATCATCAGAAGCGGAACCGCCGGGGAGACCGCCGTTCCGAGCAGAAGGGCAAGCGAGAGAATAATCATTGAGGGATATCCCGCGGAGAACTCGACACCGAAGAGGGAGAGAATCCACCGCCCGAAGACGATCAATACGAAAGTAAACAGGAAAGAGACGCCGAAAGCGAAACGGGCTGCTTTTACCGCGACCCGTTGAAGTCCTTCTTGGTTGCCCGCTGCATGTAAGGACGAGAGAGTGGGCGAGATAACCGGATTCACGCAGAGCTGGCCGAAAATGACGAACCAGGACGCTTGAAGAGCAATGGCAAAGACGCCCACGTCCTCCGCTTCCCGAAGCGCTCCGAGCAGAATCGTCCCGATGCGCGCGCCCAGCATGAGCATTCCGCCCATAACGATGAGGTGGGAGGCAGCCCGCACCCATGTGCCGAGTCGCCGCTCCGGTGGTTGAGTGATTAACTCAGGCGGTGTCCGTCGCCGGAGGAGGATCGTGGCGATAAAAAGGGCCGCGGCGACGGCGATGACATTCAGTAAAAGGACTCCTGAAACCCCCGGCGATCCGCCCAGAAAGAGCACAGCCAGAAAAACAAGAATCACGAACATTACCGGGCGGACCACAGCTTCGGCGATCTGGCCGAGAACGACGTGTTTGAATCCTTGGAGCACCGCTTGGCGCACCCTGGTGAGGGAAGCGAAGGGGAGGTAGAACATGGCGGCGACAAAGGGGAAAAAAGCCGGCGAGTCGATTCCCCCCGTAATCAATCGGGCTGCTGTCACGGCGACCACGACGATCAGGAGTGAAGCCGCGAGAACCGCTTGGTTCACGGTCTCCAGGAGCCCTCGGACGAGACCCCAGGAACCGCGAGTCGCCCCCGCCGCGACCTCCCGCACGATTAGGCGCTCACTCCCAAGCAGAGAAAAAATAGCGAGAATCTCGACCCACGCCATGGAGTAAGCGTAGACGCCGTAGCCGGAAGCGCCGAGAATCCGTGCAAGGATTAGACTGACGAGAAAACCGAAGACGGTGGCCGCCGATTTGACGGCGACCGTTCCAACGACACCCCCGGCGAGAGGGCGGCGGCGAAGGTAGTCGGCGCCAGCGCTGAGGCTCCCAGCCCCTTCAGTCGTATTTAAAAACCTCGGTCCCATCCCCATCGCGGTCCTTTCCGCGCGGATCCGGCGCACCGGTTCCGGCGCTCCGGCAAAGTAGCACGCCAGACCGGCCAGCGCAACAGGCGCACGACCCTTCAATCGCTAGAACGGTCAGGCTATCATGGTGAGGATTAGCTCTCTTCACGAATAAGATTCGTGATCCACCGCATCTCCATCCACACGATTACCCTTCAACCCGCGCCGAAGGCGAAGGAATTTCGCTGAACGTCGATATCTAAGATGACGGCGTTAGTATTTTCTAATGTCCGTCAGCGTAGGCTCGGACCGGCTCCGTGCGTACCCTTTTCGGGAAACCGGACATCCTCCTTCTCGACAAGGCGACAACACACCTCGATCCGGAGAGACGTGCCGCCGTAACCGACGCACTTTGAGAGGATTGGGACACGCGAAGCTTCGTCCTACGGGTAGTCTCCCACGGCGAACAACTGATCGAAAGCCTCGTCACCAGGGAGCAGCTCCATCTGGGGGGATGACCGTGGGCGGCGGCGAGCCTTTCACGGCGGTGCGTTACCAGATCGTGGTGATGTTGTTGGTCGCCGCGGCGGTTGCCCTCGGCGGATTGATCCTGGTCGGTTTATACGACAAAAGCCTTATCATCGGTGACGAAGCGCTCCGGCCGGAGCTACTGGAATAGCTCCAAGAAGATCCGGTGCACCGCCGGGTCGCCGGCGAGTTCGGGGTGGAAGGTGGCGCCCAGGATCTTTCCCTGCCGGACGAGGACGGGCTCGGATTGGAGGCGGCCGAGCACCTCCACGTCCGGGCCGATCTTGTGGATGCGCGGGGCGCGGATGAAGATCATGCGGAAGGGATCGTCCCCCACCTTACCCATCGCCTCGAAGCTGTCCACCTGCCGCCCGTAGGCGTTCCTCTCCACCGCGATGTCCATCAGCCCGAGGCTGGCCTGGGCGGGAGAATGCACCTCCCGCGCGAGAAGGATCAGCCCCATACAGGTCGCCAGGATCGGCCGCCCCGATCGGGCGAAAGCGCGGAGCGGCTCGGCGAAACGGTACTCATCGAAGAGGCGGATGAGCGTGGTCGACTCGCCGCCCGGCAGGACGAGACCGTCCAAGCCGTTCAGTTTCTCCGGCAGCCGCACGTCCACCGTCTCGGCGCCGAGACCCCGAAGCACCTCACCGTGCGCCGCGAAAGCCCCTTGAAGCGCCAATAATCCGATTCTCGGTTTCCCATTCGTCGTCAACGTACAACCTCAAACACCCCCTCGGGGATGACTCTTCACCGCCGTTTTCACTCCGGATTCGGCAACCGCCCGCCGACTCCGGATGTTCCTTTTCGCCTTTACTCCGCTCTCCGTTCCTCGGGTCGGGAGGGATTCGTTGCGAGGCTCCGGGGAACGAGCCGGGATGCTCGTCTGGACGAGCCGTCTCCCGGAGGCGTAGCCCTAGCTACGTCGAGGAAGGCGGCGACGGAAGAAGAGCATCCCGGCCGTGATCCCGAGCCGCAGTAGAATCCCTTCCGACCCGAGGAACGCTACCAGCCCCGCGTCTGCAACATGTCCGCCGGGTCCATCTTCGCCGTCTCCATCCCCCGCATCGGATCACCGAGCCCTTCGGAAACCTCGGCTAGGATCTTGGGATCCAGGTAGTGGGTGACGGCGCGCACGATCGCGCGGGCGCGAGGCGCCGGATCTTCCGACTTGAAGATTCCCGAGCCGACGAAAACCGCCTCGGCGCCCAGCTGCATCACCAGCGACGCGTCGGCGGGAGTGGCGATGCCGCCGGCCGAGAAATTGGGCACGGGGAGCTTCCCCTCGCGGGCGACCATGCGGACCAGCTCGTAGGGGGCGCCCAGCTCTTTCGCCTCCGCCATCATCTCATCTTCACCGAGCGTGGTGAGGCGACGGATCCCGCCCACCACGGCGCGGATGTGGCGCACCGCCTCGATGATGTCTCCCGATCCGGCCTCGCCCTTGGTGCGGATCATCGCCGCCCCTTCGGCGATCCGGCGAAGCGCCTCGCCCAGGTTTCGGGCGCCGCACACGAAGGGAATATCGAAGGCGTGTTTCTCGATGTGGTGCTTCTCGTCCGCCGGCGTGAGCACCTCGCTCTCGTCGATGAAATCCACGCCGAGCGACTGCAGGATCTGCGCCTCCGCGAAATGGCCGATCCGCGCCTTCGCCATCACCGGGATGGAAACCGCCTCCTGGATCTCCCGGATCTTCCGCGGGTCCGCCATCCGCGCCACGCCGCCGTCGCGGCGGATGTCCGCGGGCACCCGCTCCAGCGCCATCACCGCCACCGCACCGGCGTCCTCGGCGATCTTCGCCTGCTCCGCGTCGGTGACGTCCATGATGACCCCGCCCTTCAGCATCTCGGCGAGGCCCGTCTTGAGCCGCAACGTTCCCTTTTCCGCGTTCATCACGATCCCTCCCGGAAAAAACATGTTTGTCTAAAGCAAAACCGCCGGAGAGGCTTCCGGCCGCCGCGGCGACCCGGTCATCCTCCCCTTGAGTATGTCTCCCAAAACGCGTACTCCCTCCGCGATCCGTTCCTCCGGCTCGAGGCTGAAGGAGAGACGGAAGGCGTGGGACCCGCCGCCATCCACGTGAAAAAGCGGCCCGGGCGAAAAGTCGACGCCCCTGCGCCGCGCCTCGAGCAACATCTCCACGGAATCCACCCGTCGCGGAAGGGTGACCCAGAGCGTCATCCCCCCGTCGGGACGTGTCCACCGGACCTCCTCGGGAAAAAAACGCTCCATCGCCTCCAGCAGCGCGCGGAGCCGGGCGGCGTTCACGCGTCGCACCATCTCCAGATGCCGGTCCAGAAACCCCCTCTCACAGAAGCGATGGATCGCCACCTGCGCCAGAAGCCCCGCGGTCAGGTCGGAGCAGCGACGGATCCGGAGAATCGGCTCGTGGAGCCGCGGGGGCGCGACGAGCCAGCCGAGCCGCAGCCCGGGGAAGAGCATCTTGGAGAAAGTGCCCAGGAAGAGCACATTCTCCCCGCCCGGCAGACCGCGGAGCGCCGTCTCCGGTTCCCCCCCGTACCGAAGCTCCGCGTCGAACTGATCCTCCAGAATCGCCGCGCCGTGCCGCGCGGCCGCCTCCAGAATACGCTCACGCCGCGCGCGGCTCATGGTGATCCCCGTCGGGTTCTGGAAGGTGGGCATGCAGTAGACCAGCTTCACCTTCCCTCGGCGGAAGGTCTCCTCGAGCGCGTCGACGCTCATCCCTTCCTCGTCGAGGGGAACCGGCGCGAGCCGCGCCCCGTACAAACGGAACGCGCCGATGGCGTTGTAATACGTGGGGGACTCGACCGCCACCGTATCCTCTTCGTCGAGAAGGAGCTTCCCCACCAGGTCGAGCCCCGGCTGGGCGCCGCTCACGATGAAGAGATCCTCCTCGGCGATGGACACACCCTGGCCGGAGAGACGCTCGGCAAGCCAGCGCCGAAGAGGGAGGTACCCTTCCCGCGCGCCGTAGTCGAGAACCGACGGCCCCATCTCCCGGACCGCCTCGCTGAGCACGTGCCGGAACTCTTCCACGGGGAAGAGGGCCTGATCCGCCACCGGTCCGGTCAGCTCGATCCTCTTCTCCCCGTCGTTCCGGGTAATCCTCTCGAGGACCCCCTTCTCGATCTCCAAGGCGCGCCGGGCGAGGGATCGTTCCCAATCGAAACCACCGTCACCACCGGGCCTTTCCCCGTGTGCGCGGCCGTCCCTCCTGACAAATGTACCCCTCCCGACTCCCGATTGTACCAGGCCATTTTTCTCCAACGTGGAATAGGCGAGAGAAACAGTGTTCCGGTTCACACCGAGAAGCCGCGCCAGGTCTCGCATGGAGGGGAGGCGGTCTCCAGATCGCAAATCATTATTATCAATCATTTTAACGATAGATTCCGCGATCTGCTCGTAGAGCGGACTTTTGCTCTCTCTGTCGATGCGGATCTCCATGCGGGCCACGTCTCCTCGTTCGAGGTGCTTTGTCCGCTAAAAGGATAGCATCCGGCCCCTGCATTGTCACCACCCATATGGTCCATTTATCGGCCGACCGTCCCTCTTTTTTCATCCAAACGGGGAAAGACGTTTCTCCCGAAAGGATCCTCCCGATCGACGGGCTCGGACCCTCAACGGCGGGCCCTCACGGCCGATGGATAGAATGCGGGCGGCCGGCGGCGCTCCCGGAACCGGCGGGCGGGGCTGGGGTATATTCCCGTGAGGTGTTACACTCGGTGCTCTTCGCCCCTCCGGCGCTCGGTGGGGGCGCATCCACCCCTTCGGCGATCAACCATGCGAAGACGATGGAAACAGATCATCATCGGTGCGACCGTGCTCTCACTCACGGCCGCGCTCGCCTCTTTTCTCCCCTGGCGCTTCTGGCCCTTCGAGATCGCCGCCAGCTTCCGCGTACAGGCCGTCTCGATCTGCCTCGTCTCGGCGGGGGCGGCCCTCCTTCTGCGCATGCGGATCTGGGCGACTCTGGGGGCGGTCGTGGCCCTCGCGCAGATCGGCCTTCTCGTCCCCCACTTCGTGAGCGCCCACGGCGGTGACTCCGGCGCCGGGCCGGACACGCGCCTCGGACGGGAGGTGACGGTCCTCACTCTCAATCTGAATCACGCGAACCGGAACGCTCGGGGGGTCATCGAAATGATCCGGCGGGAGAAGCCGGACATCGTCGCCCTGCAGGAGGCGAGCCACTGGTGGCACGAGCAGCTCCGGTCGCTGGGAGACGAATACCCCTTCCGGACCTTCGACCGGCTCACCCCCCGCTCCGGCGTGGGGGTCCTCTCCCGGATCGAACCCGCCGCCGAGGAGTGGCGGTGCTTCGACGGTCGCGCCTTCGTCGAACTTACCTTCGAAGAGAAAAACCTCTCCTTCCGTTTCACGGCGCTCCACACTCTCCCGCCGAAAACGCCCTTCACGTACGCCGCCCGCAACAGGCAGCTCGACCGGACGGCTCTTTGGATCGCCGGCGAGGGGGCGGGGCCGGCCATCGCGGCGGGGGATATGAACTCCACGCCCTGGTCTCCGGTGCTCCGCGATTTCGAGAGAACCACGGGGCTCACCAGCGTTCGGGAGGGACACGGAACGCTCCCCACCTGGCCCTCCTGGGGGATGTGGATCGGCGTTCCCATCGATCACATCTTCCACTCCGATCACTTCCGCACCGAATACGTCCTCCCGGTGAAGATCCCCGGGTCGGACCATCGCGCCCTCCTCGCCCGGCTCCGCCGCGTGACGGAAACGAAGGAGCGCGTGCCTTCCCTCCCTTCTCTGCTATGATTGATCCATGAGTCAAGCCGACCGCGACCACGGGACCACGCCGGCGCAGAAGATCCTTCTCATCGGTTTCGGCGTCCTTCTAGTGATTCTCTTCGAAGGGGCGCTCCGGCTCGCCGGAGTCGGCGGCGAGACCGCCCTCTTTCTCCGCCGCCCCGGACCGGACGGCCAGGAGGTCTTCGTCAACAACGAGGCGCTCAATCGCCGCCTCTTCTTTCCGGTCACGGGCCGGTCGTCCAACTTCCCGCGGCCGCAAATCCCCTACGCCCGTTTCGCCGCCCGGAAGGACCCGGACACGTTCCGCTTCTTCACCGTCGGCGCCTCGTCGTCGGTCGCCTTCCCCTACACCCCGAATGTCGCCTTCGCCTCTTTTCTCCGGGAAATGCTCGCCGCCGGCATGCCGGACCGGAATGTGGAGTCGATCAACGTCTCCATGACCGCCGTGAGCAGCTACCAGGTGAGCCGTTGGGTCGCGGAGATCCTGCGCCTCTACGACCCGGACCTGATCGTGGTTTACACGGGGCACAACGAGTTCTACGGCGTGCTCGGCGCCGGTTCGTCCATGTCGGTCGGGAGGAATCGAACGCTCACCCGGCTCTTCCAGCGGTTGCAGGAGACGGCGGTCTACGCGCTCGTCGCGGGCGCCGTCGAACGGGTGCGCCGGCCGCCGGAGGAGTCGGCGCTGGCGCAGCCGATCGAAGCGATGACGCGCGACCGCGAGATCCGTTTCGACGGAGAGCTGCACCGCTCGGTGGAGCGCAACTTCGAGGCGAACCTGGAGGGGATGGCGCGGGCGGCGGAGAGGCGCGGCGTGCCGATCGTCTTCTGCACACCCGTGTCGAACCGCGTGGATTGCTCGCCCATGGGCCCGATCCACCGGGAGGACTTTCCCGCCGGCGAGGCCCACCGATGGGACCGCTACCTCTCGACGGGCGACTCCTACCTGCGTCTCGGCGACGCCGGCGGCGCGGCGGCGGAATATAGGAACGCGATCGCCCTCGACGACAGGCACGCCGGCGCGGAGTACCGCCTCGGCCGCGCCGAAATGCTCGGCGGCGAGAGGGAAGAGGCGGCGGCCGCCTTTGATCGAGCGCTCCTTCTGGACGGCGTGCGGCTCCGGGCGAGCGACCCGATCGTGGAGACGGTCCGCCGGGTCTGCCGCCGCCACGAGGCGGGAGGCGCGGTCCGCCCGGCGGACACGGTGGCGCGCTTCAACGACGAGTCGCCGGCGGGGCGGCCCGGCGCGAACCTGGTGCTCGAACACATCCACATGAACGGACGGGGGCACTGGCTCGCCGCGTCGCAAATCTACCGCACTCTTCTCCGGTCCGGCCTCGCCGGTCCCCTCGACCCGGCGGGAGAGCTTCCCTTCGAGGAAGCGGCGGCGCGGGTCGGCTACGGCGACGTCGACCACGCCTATGGTCTCGCCTTCACGCGAATCATGCTGGAGCGTTGGCCCTTCCAGGGAACCTGGAGGAACGAGGAGCGGATGCGCGAGACGCAGCACGAGCTGGATCGGGTGATGGAGCGGATGGACCCGTTGGAACGGGAGATCTTCGAAGCGGACGGAGCCCGGGTTCCGTTGGCGCAGATCATCCACCGGATCGGGCTCGCCGGGCTGGAGCGGGGAGAGGCTTCCCTCGCCGCGAAGCGTTTCGATCTTCTGGCCGGCCTTTTTCCCTTTACGCCCGAAGTGAGAATTCTCCAGTCGCGCGCCCTGCTCGCGGACGACCGTCCGGAGGAGGCCGCCGCCGCCGCCCGCGAGGCGGTCTTCTACGCCCCCGACCGCGGAGAGGCGCGGCTGATTCTCGCCGAAGCGCTCCTGCGGGCCGGAGACGCGGAAGGCGCGCGAAAGACGATCGACGACGCGGTCCGGCTCGGCGCCCTCGACGCGGACACGGTCCGGACCATTCGGACGCTCACGCCTCTACTCGAGAACTAAACCTTTCCTTTCCCGCCGGACGCGCCCCTCTTCGCGCCCTTCCCCCTCTCTCCCGCGGCCCCTTCACGGTCGGCGAGCGCGATCCCCTTGCGGGCCATGCCGGTCAGCCCGTATCCGGCCAGCTCCTCCCGCGCCACCCAGCGGCGGGAAGGCCCCGCCGGCGCGCTTTGCGCGGTACGGACCACGTACAGGTCGACGGTGTACGCTTCGTCCAGAACGGCGTGGCGGAAAGACCCGACGGAGCGGGGCTCGGGCGCGCCCGGCACCGGCTCCGCGGGGAGTTCCCAGAGCCCTTCCATGCGCGTCCCCGGGGCGCGCCTCTCCAGCAGCAGCCGCCCCTTCGGATCGACGTGGAGCACGGCGTCCAGCCGGACCTTCCGCGCCGGCCGGCGCTCCCTCGGTTCCGGATGACGATCGACTCGGCCGAGCCGGAGCGCCCGGCAGCGCCGCCGGACGGGACAGCGCGCGCAGTCCGGCGACCGGGGAACGCACACCAGCGCGCCCCACTCCATCAGCGCCTGGTTCCAATCGCCGGGTCGACGCGCCGGCACAAGCCCCTCGGCGATCCGCCAGTAGCGCTCCCGATCCGGGGCGCGGCTCCAGGAGCCGGGCAAGGCGAAGAATCGGGAGAGGACGCGGAAGACGTTGCCGTCGAGCACCGGTGCGGGCCGGCCGAAGGCGATGGAAAGAACCGCGCCGGCGGTGTAACGGCCCACGCCGGGAAGGGCGAGCAGATCCTCTTCGCGGTCGGGGACGCGGCCGCCGTGGACCGACGTGATCCTCTCCGCCGCCTTCTTCAGATGCCGGGCGCGCCGGTAGTAGCCGAGGCCGGCCCAAAGCGACAACACCTTGTCCGGCGCCGCCGCGGCGAGCGACGCCGGGTCGGGGAAGGCGGCGAGGAAACGTTCGTAGTAGGGAATGACGGCGGCGACGCGGGTTTGCTGCAGCATCGCCTCGGAGACGAGGATCCGGTAAGGATCGGTGTTCCGCCGCCAGGGAAGATCGCGCCGTGCCCCCCGGTACCAGCGGGGCAGAACCCTTCGTAGATAAATGGTCGCTTCCGGACCGGGACGCATCGGGCCCTCGGATCTCCTCCGATTCGTCGCGGCGGAACGCTCCGCCGGGATCGCGAAAAAGGGACGCTTGTTTCCCCGGATCCGGCGCCCGCGCAAGGGGGCGGTCCGGACGGAAGACCCGCCGATGCGGCGCGGGGGGCGTCGCGAGGGCGGGTCGGCGTCGGTTGCGCGCGGCGCGCCGTTTCGGCGCGGAACGGGGGGGCGAACCGCTCCGGTCGGGTCTCGAGGACGAGGCGCGCCGGCCGGTCCCGGGCTTAGGGAAACGTTCCGTCGGCGCGCGGCCGCGATCAGATGTGGATCATGTGCTCCGAACCCCAGATCGAAAGTCGGCGGATCTGGGTGAAGGGAATGTACTGGGTGACGGGC
The DNA here is from genome assembly GCA_016930695.1 of Candidatus Eisenbacteria bacterium. Lineage (NCBI taxonomy): Bacteria > Candidatus Eiseniibacteriota > Candidatus Eiseniibacteriota bacterium. The sequence continues at coordinate 13,723 of JAFGGD010000037.1, read as the reverse complement.
TCCACTTCGCCCTTCTTCTTCGCCTCGTAGCATACCTCACAGTGGTCGTCGCCCACGTGCACCAGCTTGGCGGTGAACGTCTCCAGATCGATCGCGTCGGTGATCGCGCCCCGGCGGAAGCTCTGCGGGTTGACGATGGTGACGTCTCCCCCCTTCCAGGAGGCCAGAACGCTCTGGAAGCTCGAACTCGGCATCGTTTCCTCCTTACGGTTGTCGATTTCAGGTCCCGATTCGCCCCGGCTTCCCCGGTTCGCGAACCACATCGAACTTCAGTCTACACAGAAACGCGATCTTAGCAAACCCCGTCCTTCGGCGGAGGGGAAAACGCCGCCACTTACCGGCGGTCCCGGCCGCGCGCCCCGCCTTTCTAATTGTTCTCATTGATGTTGCCGATACGCGGTAGGAGAAGCCCGCCCCCCGTCGACCGGTTCCCCACGGCCGAAGCGGGCTCGGACGAGGCGAGCCGCGCGCGGGCGATGCGCAGGGAGAGCAGCACCATGCCGTTACGAGAACGTCTCGCCGGAGCCGGGTGGGCGCCGATCCGGAGGCTGCGGGCCTTTATCGGGTCCGACATTCGCCACCGCTTCACGCTCCTGGTGGGTTTGCTCACCTTCTTCATCACCACTTTCCTGGGCGTCGCCTTCGTCTCCAAAACCCTCGACATGCTCGGCCGGGAACTGGAGATGAAGGGGGCCGCCATCTCCCGTTACGTGGCCTACAACGCCTGGTACGGCGTGTTCACCGGAGACGCGCGATCGCTACAGTCCGCCACCCGCGGCGCGCTGGAGGAACCGGACGTCGCCTACGTGCTGATCGTAGGGAACGGTGGGGATCTGCTCCACGAGTCCTACAGAGACCCGGGACTCCGCGCCCACGTTCTCGGCGCCCTTCCGCTCCGCGCCTCCCTCTACGATACACGCGCCCGAACCACCGAAGGCCCGAAGGGGGAGCGCTACTCCCAGATCGTGACGCCGATCCTGCGCCGGCGCACCGACGCGGCGGAGGACGAGTCGCTCCTCTGGGACGCGGAGGATCGCGATGTTTCACCGAAGAGCGCGGCGCCGGACGAGTTTTTCGGGTACGTGGTGGTCGGTCTCTCCCATGAAAACATGAACGCCCATCTGCGCACCGTAATCCCGCAGATCGTGCTGGCGGCGCTCTCGGCGCTCCTCGTCTCGCTCCTCTTCCTTCTCTTCAGCCTCCGGGTGATCACGCGCCCGCTGAAGCGGATCGCCCGAACCGCCCAGCTCATCGCCGGCGGCGACCTCACCCAACGCGTGGCGGTCACGTCCAAGGACGAAATCGGGACGCTGGCGTCCAGCTTCAACACCATGGTGCGGTCGCTTCGCGAGAGGGACCGGCGCCTCCAGGCGAACCGCGTCGCCCTGGAGACCTCCAACCGGGAGCTGAAACGTTTGGACCAGAGAAAGTCGGTCTTCCTCGCCAACATGTCCCACGAGCTGCGCACGCCGCTGAACGCGATCATCGGCTTCTCCGAGGTTCTCCGGGACCGGTGCTTCGGCGAACTGACGGAAAAGCAGGGCGAGTACATTTCCGACATCTGGGAGAGCGGACATCATCTGCTCTCGCTGATCAACGATATCCTGGATCTCTCGAAGATCGAAGCGGGAATGATGCGGGTCGAGCGTTCCCGCTTCGGCCCGGAAAATCTGATCCGCCGCTCGGTGGTGATGATCAAGGAAAAGGCGGGCCAACACGGCATCCGCATCGAAGTGGAAACGGAGGACCTGCCCGGCTTGATCGAGGCGGACGAGCGAAAGCTGAAGCAGGTGATCTACAACCTGCTCGCCAACGCGGTGAAGTTCACCCCCGAGGGAGGACGGATCGGGATCCGCGCCGCGGCGGCGGGCGGGACGATGACCGTTACTGTTTGGGACACCGGCATCGGCATCCCCGAGAAGGACCGCGAGAGGATCTTCGACAAGTTCGAGCAGGTGGACGACTCGGAGGCGCGCCGCTACGAGGGGACCGGACTCGGCCTCTCCCTCACGCGCTCCATGGTGCAACTCATGGGCGGAACGCTCCACGTGGAGAGCGAGGAAGGAAAAGGAAGCCGCTTCATCTTCACGCTTCCTTACCGCGAGGTCGCGGAGGCCGGCGAGAGCGCCGGCGACTCCTCCCGGATCGACTCGAGCGGCGTGGCCCGGCTCTTCCGGGAACCGGTGCGGGGCCCGCGGATCCATCTCCTGGAGGACGAGAAGAAGACCGCCGATCTGTTCGCCGCCTATCTGCGTTCCGCCGGGTATCGCGTGGAGACATCCGGCACCGGCGGCGAAGCGATGCGGAGAATCGTCGAATCCCCTCCCGACGCGATCCTCCTCGATCTCCTCCTGCCCGACACGGACGGCTGGGAGGTTCTTACACAACTCAAAGAAAATCCCGCGACCCGCGAGATCCCGGTGGTGATCGGCTCCGTAATGGACGAGAAGGAGCGCGGCTTCTCCTTGGGCGCCCGGGACTATCTGGTGAAACCCTTCGGCCGCGATCAGCTCCTCGGCGCCTTCGACCGCGTCTGGGAGAAGACCGGAGAGAACGGGGAGGAGCGGCAGATCCTGGTGATCGACGACGACCCCACCGTTTCCAAGCTGGTGGAGGCGGTGTTGGGCGGCAGGAGCGTGACGGTGCGGAGCGCCCCGGACGGCGAGACCGGAATCCGGGAAGCGGTGGAGCAGCTTCCGGACCTGATCCTTCTCGATTTTCTTCTCCCCGATCTCCCCTGCCCGCAGGTGGTCCAGACGATCCGTTCCGATCCGGCGGCGCGGGACATTCCGATCATCCTGATCACCGCGCGCGATCTGAGCGAGGAGGAGAAGGGGCAACTCCGGGGAGAGATCGAGCTCTTTTCCCGCAAGAACGACCTGAACCGGGAGGCGCTGGTCGACGAGATCGACGCGCTGCTGCGCGAGCGCCGGACCGAGGAGCACGAGGTATGGGCCCTGACGGCCGTGGACGGCGAATCCTCGTCGTAGAGGATAACCCGAAGAATCTGAAGCTGGTCCGGGATCTGCTGGCCTACAGGGGCCACGCGGTTCTGGAGGCGTCGGACGGAATTTCGGGGGTGGAGACCGCCCTCCGGGAGCGGCCCGACCTGATCCTGATGGACATCCAGCTTCCGGGCATGGACGGCATCGAGGCCACGCGCCGCCTGAAGAGCGACGAGAGGACGTCGTCGATCCCGGTGCTCGCCGTCACCGCCCACGTCATGCGGAACGAGCTGCGCAAAATCCGACAGGCGGGCTTCGACGGATACGTGACCAAGCCGATCCACACGAGCGAGTTTCTCCGCCTGGTGGAGCAGGTGCTCCGCCTCGAACGCGCCGACGCTCCGGAGCGTGGCGAGAGATCTCCCGCGGAAGCGGCGGGCGGCGCTGCCGGTTTGGGCGGGACGATCCTCGTGGTGGACGACGAAGAGAGGAACCGCCGGCTCGCCGAGGCGACGCTCGCCCCATTCGGTTACCGGATTCGCCACGCCGCCGGCGGCGAGGAGGCGATCGAGGAGATCGAAAAACGCCCGCCCGACCTGGTGCTGCTCGACCTGATGATGCCCGGCATGGACGGCCTGGAAGTGACCCGCCGGCTACGCGAGCGCAAGGAGACCCGCCACCTGCCGATCATTCTCCTCACCGCATTCGCCGACGCGGACCGGCGGCTGAAGGGTATCGAGGCGGGAGTGGACGATTTCATCGCCAAGCCTTTCGACCGCCTCGAGCTGACCACGCGAATTCACTCGCTGATCCGGATCAGCCACTACAGAACGCAGATCGCCGACTACAAACGATCCGAGGCGATTCTCGCCGGAATCGGCGAAGGCGTGGTTCTTCTCGACGGCGACTGGCGGGTGGAGATCATCAACAAGGCGGCGTCCTCCTTCCTCGACCTTCCCGTCGAAAACGCGCGCGGCGCGAATCTGCTCGACCACCTCTTCGGGAATCGGACCGTCAAGGCGGACCGGGCCGCCCTCGTCGATCACGCCCGGGAGGAGGCGCGCTTCGAGATCCATCGCCCCGAAACGGCCCTCTGCGCCCTGTCGGTGTTGGAGGCTTCTCTCCGGCGGATCCGAGAGCCCGGCGGCGGCGTGTCGAGCATGATCCTCACCATGCGGGACGTGACGCGCCGCTGGAACGAGAACCGCCTGCAGGAGGACTTCCTCTCCAGCGTTTCCCACAAGCTGAAGACGCCCCTGTCGGTGATCACCGCCAACGCCGAGTCGTTCCTGTACGGGTACTACGGCGACATCTCGGAGGATCAGCGTGAGGCGGTTACCGACGTGGCGCGGGCGGCGCAGGACCTTCTCAGCCACGTGAACAAGCTGCTCGCCTTCGTCTCTCCCGAATCTTTCCGCAAAGACGACGTGCAGCCCGAGAGCGTCTCCCTCTTCCTGGACACCTACGCCGTCAACCTGGTGCACGAGTTCCGCGACCGCGAAGTCCGTTTCGAGACGTCCACCGATCCGGCCGCGGCGGAGATGTGGATCCCGGCGCACAAGGTGGGCATCGTCCTCGACAACCTCGTCGAGAACGGCGTCAAGTTCGCCAACGGCGACGGCGCGGAGATCCGGATCGCCGCCCGTCTGGACGGCGCGGACCACGTGGAGTTCTCGGTGCGGGACAACGGACCGGGCATCCCGCCGGAAGTGCAGGACCGCGTGTTCGACAAGTTCTATCAGGTGGAGAAGTATCACACCGGAACCGTCGCCGGCTCCGGCCTCGGCCTTTCCCTCGCGCGGCGCATCGTCGAGGAGATGGGGGGAAGGATCTGGCTCGACTCCCGTCTCGGCGGAGGATCCACCTTCTTCTTCACCGCTCCCTGCGAACCGCCTCCAGACGAGACTCCATAAACTCGAAAGCTTCCTCGCCCGCTTCGGCCGCGAGCCGCTCCCGAAAATCGGCGGGCGGGTCGGAGATCGCGTTGACCGAAACGCCGTCGCCGGCGGGACTGATGAAACGGACACGCGCCGCGTGCAGCATCATCCTCCCCCCGCCGCCGCTCCCGTAGAGGGGATCGCCCGCGACGGGATGCCCGGCGGCCGCGAGGTGGACACGGATCTGGTGGCGGCGTCCCTCCCGCAGCTCCGCCCAGAGAAGCGTCCGTCCGGAGGCGGCGTAGAGCGGTTCGAAACGGGTCTCGGCGGCGCGGCCGCCCGCTCCGGCGATCATGCGGCGGGCGCTCCCGGGGTGGTGGCCGATCGGCGCGTCCGCCGTGAAGGGACGGACGATCCGTCCTTCGGCGAGCGCGAGGTACTCCTTGCGCACGCGGCGCGCTCGCCACTGGTCGCGGAGCAGCACGTAGGCCGTTTCGGTGCGGGCCGCCACGAGGAGTCCGGAGGTGCCGGTGTCGAGGCGGTGGACGAGCCCCGCCTCGAGGGGGCGCCCCACCGTCGCCGTCTCCGGATAGCGAGCCGCGACGCGGCAGGCGAGCGCCCCCCTGTCCCTCCCGTTCCGCGGGAGCGTCGGGAGCCCCGCCTCCTTTTCCACCACCAGCGACGCCTCGTCCTCGTAAAGGACCGTGAGAGGCCCCTCCGGGTCGGGGGCGATGGACGGTACGGCGTCGGGCGGGACCAAGAAGATCCTGTCCCCCTCGCGAGCGATCTCCCCCTTGCGTACCGGGCGGTCGTTCCGGAGGACGCGGCCGGCGGCGATCTCTTCCTTCCAACGGGCGCGGCCGACGCCGGGGAAACGCTCGCGCAGCAGAACGTCGATCCGGCGGCCCGCCTCGACGGCGCTCACGCGGATCTCCTCGCTCCTCTCTCTCGGTTCATCCATGGCGGCGCTCCCGCGCGGCGGCCGCCCACCCGGCGACGCGGCGCGCCCGCTCAGTATAACGGAAAGGACCTCCGGCGCTCCGCCGTTGCTTCGCCGCGCCGCTCGGAGTAAGCTCGTCAACCCGTGAGCCCCGAAACCGTCATGCAAGATTCCCTCGCCGACGCCCCGGCGGAGGACCGCCTCTTTCCCGCCTTCCGCGCCCTCGCCGCGGCTCTCGCCCGTGAGGGGATTTTGGTTCTTCCCGGCGATCTGGAAGGCCTGGGAGGCGCCTCCTTCCGCGCTTACTGGCACCACCACGCGAAGGAAGAAGGAGCGCCGCGATGGTCCCTTCTCTCGACGGCGGCCTGCTCCGGCGACCCGGTGGCGCGCGCCGCCGAATCGTTCGGTTATCGCATCGCCGGCGGCGAGGACGGTCGAGGCGTCCCGGGAATCGGACCGGTCGCGCGCGTGGAGGGGAGCGCGGAAAACACGCTTCGGGAGAGGATCGATCGCTTCGAGCGTTCCCTCCTCCGCGGCGCCGCGTTGGCCGGCGAGGGAGAGTACCGCCCGGCGAGCGGAGGCGTGTTCGCGTCCGGCGTCGCCGCCTACGACCGCATCCTCGCGGACCTCGACCTCGACGCGGAGGCGCTCCTCCCCGAATCGACGGACGAGGCGCGGGATCTCCTCCTGGGCGATCCGCGCTTCGACGACGCGCCGGAGCGTCTGCTCCGGAGAATCGCCCTCCTCGCGCCGCTTCGCGATTTCGCGGTCGCCTTCGGCGCCGCGCGCATCCGCCTCGCCCTCTACCTGGAACGGGCGGCGAACTTCATCGACTCTTCCGCATCCGCCGTCCCCTTCCGCGACGAGGGGAAGGCGCTTCTCCGCGCCGCCCGGTTCCTTCCGGACCCCTCCTCACCCGCGACCTGGCGCGAAGCGGGCCGCCTCGGAGCCGCCGTGACGCTCCACCCCGGCCCGCCGGAGAGGCGCCTCGCTCTCGCGCGCGAGCTGCGGCGCGCGCGCCGTCTTTACCGCCGAGCCTCCGGCCTCCTCCACGCCCGCGCCGCCGCGTCCCTTCCCGTCGGAAAAAGGTGAGAACGCCTCCGTCGATTTGATACGATGCGCGGCATGAAGATCGCGATGGTCGGCCTTTTCCCCCGCGACCCCGCGCGCCTGCTCGGCGGCGTGGAAGCGGTGACGCTCCGCCTCGCCGAGGGGCTCGCCGCCCGCGAGGAAGTGGAACTGCACGTGGTGGTCGCCTCCCTCGCCTGGGAGCGGGGGACTTTCCCGGCGCCCGGCCGGACGATCCATTCCGTCGGCGGATCACGCCTCCTCGGCAACGTCCTCCTCGGCCTGCCGATGCGCCGCCGCATCGCCGCCGCGATCCGCCGCATCGACCCCGACGTGGTGCACGCCCACAGCGCCGACGCCTTCGCCCTCGGCGCACTCGACAGCGGGTACCCGACGGTGGTCACCATCCACGGCCTGATCGAAGCGGAAAATCGTCTCGCCCGCGCGCCCATGCAACGCCTCCGCGCCGCCTTTCGGGACAGGATCGTCGGCGAGGCGCTCCGCCGCGCGCAAAACGTGATCCTCCTCTCCCCCTATGTGCGCGAGCACTACGGCGACGCGCTCGCCCACGCGCGCTCCTGGGTGATCGAAAACCCGGTCGCCCCCCTCTTCTTCGAGACCACCGGCGATCCGGAACCGGACCGCGTTCTCTTCTCCGGCCTCCTCATCCCGCGGAAGGGGCTCCGCAACCTGATCGACGCGTTTCGGATCGCGTCGCGGGAGCGGCCCGCGCTCCGGCTGCGGCTCGCGGGGCTCGACACGGACGGCGCCTACCGGCGCGCCCTGGACGAGAGGGTCGCGCGGCTCGGCCTCGTCGGGCGGGTCGACTTTCTCGGCGGGCTCTCGCCGGAACGCCTCGCCGAGGAGTACGCCCGCGCCGCGATGACGGTTCTTGTCTCCCGGCAGGACACGGCGCCGGTCGCGGTGCAGGAAGCGATGGCGGTCGGCCGCCCGGTGATCGCCTCGCCCGTCGGCGGCCTTCCCCGCCTCGTTGCGGACGGGGAGTCCGGCTTCCTCGTTCCCCACGGCGACCCGGACGCGCTCGCCCGCCGGATCGTGGAGATCGCCGGCGACGCGCCTCTCGCCCGCCGGATGGGACGCTTCGCGCGCGCCGAGGCGGAGCGCCGTTTCTCGTCGTCGGCGGTCGCCGCGAAAACGATTGATGTCTATAAAGAAGTGGCGTCGGGCGATCGGCGCGGAAGAACGGCGGTCACTCGTCCCTCGAAGGGGGGCGGCGGCTCCGCTTGACGCGGGACCGCTGTTTCTTCTCCTCCAGGCGGGCGCGCCGCGAAGAGGCGGAGGGGCGCGTCGGGAAACGCGGCTTGGGTCGCGCGTAGAGCGCGGCGAGCCTCTCCAGCAGGCGAAGCCAGGCGACCTTCCGGTTTCGCGCGCGGGACCGGCTCTCGGTGGCGGTCACGATGACGCCGGTGGGGATATGATGGAGGCGGACGCCGGTCTCGCTCTTGTTCCGGTGTTGCCCCCCCGGTCCGCGCACCCGCAGGAACTCCTCCACCGTCTCCCGGCGGATCCGGTCCGGATCGAGCCTCATCGCCCTCTCCCCCGCGGCCGCCCCGGCGCTTCCTCCTGTGCGACGCGGCGCATCTCCTCCTCCATATAGTCGCGCCTTGCCGAACGCCGGTAAATGTCGGCGAAACGGAGATGCGCGTCCGGGTCGCCGCCCAGGTCGAAGACCACGATCGACCCGCCGATCTCCGCCACCACCGGGTATTTCTCGAGCCAGCGGAACATCTCCGGGTCGGGGAGCCGCACGCCGTGGAGGACCATGCGGCTCACGGCGACCCAGTCCGGATCGGGGCGAAGGCGCGCGCCCCCCTCCAGGATCTCCCGGGGCGGGTGATAGAGCCAGCCGGAGAGCCAGCGGTAGCGGATGCCGTATCGGTGCGGTTCGGCGGTTCCGAAGTAGGAGAGGTAAACGACCGGGTCGCCCCGTTCGTCGAGGAAGCGCGCGAGCCCGGGGAGGTCCTGCCCCCAATCGAGATTGGAGTCGGAGAGGATCCGCGATCCGCCGCGCGTCCCGCCGCACGCTTCGTTGAAATACGAAAGATAATGGGGCCAGGCGATCGCCGTTCCCGCCGCGAGCCACGCGGCGAGGAGGAGGAGGACGATTTTCCGGCGGCGCTTGAGCGCGCCGGCCGCCGCCGAGCCGCCGAGCACGGCGAGGAAAGGATAGACCGGGAGCAGATAGCGAAGCCCGATGTTGATCCGGCTCACGAGGACGAAGAAGAGCGCCAGGAGAAGCGGCGGGAGGAGAAGCCAGGCGATGGAGGAGCGATCCCGCCTCCGCAGGATCCCGAGCGCGCCGGCGCCGGCGAGAAGGAGGAAGGGGATCGGCGTCTTCACCAGAAAGGCGACCGGATAGTAGGCGCGCCATCCCCGGTCGGAGACGCGGCCGAAGAAGAAAGCGGGATAGCCGGTGTTCGCGCCGCGCTGGTACTCGATCCCCTCCGCGTAGGGGGCGGGAAGAACGCCCATGCCGGCGCGGGGCGCTTCCTCCGGCGCCCGGAGGTGAAGCGGCAGGTAGCCGGCGTGCACCACGATCAGGGCGACGGCGGCGAGGGGGAGGAGCGCCGCGAGCGCGCGTTTCCCGCCCCGGTCGAGAAGCGCCGCGGCGGGAAGAATTCCGACGAGAAGAAGCCCCGTGTACTTGGAGAGGAGCGCCGCGCCGAGCGCCGCGCCGGCGAGGAGGAGCCTCCCCGCTCCCGGTTTCTCCCTACAGCGCCGAAAGAGAACGACGGCGAGAAAGAGGGTGAGCGTGAGCACCATGTCCTGCGTGGCGAGAGAACCGTGAGCGAGCAGGTTCGGCTCGAGCGCGGCGAGGAATAGGGCGAGCGCGGCGGCGCGCCCGCCGAAAAGGCGGCGCGTCTCGACGAAAACGAGGAGGAGAAGAAGCGCGGTGATCAGGATCGTCGGCGCGCGGGCGAGATTCACCACGCGGCCGGCGGGCGCGAGCGCGAAGAGGCGGCGGCCACGTTCGTCCTGATGCGGCGCGCGCCACACATCCTCCGGCACGTCGAGGCGGGCGAGCGGGATCGAGTTCAAATAATAAGAGAGAGGCGGGTGAAGTTTCGCCCCCTTCATCGACCAGTCCCCGGTCTCCCAGAGATAGCGTCCGACGCCGACGTAGTGCGTCTCATCCACCGTCGGCGACATACGCGCGGCGCTCGTGAGCTGCAGAATCGCGGCGACCGGCAGGAGAAACGCGAGGAGATAGGACGCCCGGAACTTCATGTCCCCCTTCTACCTCCGGCCGGGCGGGCTGTCAAGGCGCGCCGTGGGCGCACGCGGCGCGGGGCGCGCGGTACGGAGTGGTCCACGCCGGCGTCCGAACGCCCGCTTGCGCGCGGCGCTTTCTCCGCATACTCTGAGAGGAACGTTCGACGGCGGGAGGAGGACGCGATGCCGGACGAGGGAAACGAGAAGCCGCGGCTCCGGCCGGTGGAGGCGATTCCGACCACGTTTCAGGGGCACAGGGCGGTGCTGCTTCGTGACCCGGAGGGGTACACGGACCGGACCGCCGTCCTCGCCGAGAAGACCATCGAGATCATCCGCCTCTTCGACGGGACGCGCACCCTCCTCGACATCCAGGCCGACTACACGCGGCGCCACGGCGACATTCTCTTCACCGACGATCTGAAGCGCCTCGTCGATCAGCTCGACGAGGCGGGCTTCCTCGACAACCAGCGCTTCCGCGCGCGGCGCGAGGAGACGGAGCGGGAGTGGCGAGAATCGAGCCTCCGGCCGGCGGTTCATCTCGGCGGCGTGGCGGGCGAGGCGGAGGAGTGGGAGCGCTGGACCGACGGATTCCTCGGGTCGGCGGGCGAGCCGGAGACGGCGCCCCCCGCGGGGATTGTCCGGGCGATCGTCGCCCCGCACATCGACCTTCGTCTCGGCGGCGGGGTGTACGGCGCGGCGTGGCGGGCGGCGGTGGGGACGGGCGATCCACCGGCTTTGATCGTCGTGATCGGCACCTGTCACGGGGCGCTCCCCTCGCTCGCGGCGGCGACGACCAAGGACTTCGAGACCCCTCTCGGCGCGGCCGTGACGGACGGGGGTTTTCTCCGCGCCGTGAACGACGCGGCGGGAGGTTGGCTCTTCGACGAAGAGCCGGCGCACCGGACCGAGCACACCGTGGAGTTCCAGTGCCTCTTCGTGAGGCGGCTTTTCGGCGACGCGGGGACGCGGATCGCGCCTCTTCTCTGCTCCTACGAGCCGGACCACCTCGGCGACGACGCGCCGGAAGAGACGCGCGGGCGGATCGAGAGGCTCGGCGGGGCGCTCCGCGCGGCGATCGAGGGATACGACGGGCGGGTGCTCGTCGTCGCGAGCGCCGATCTCTCCCACGTGGGGCCGCGCTACGGCCACGACCGCGCGCCGACCGAGCCGGAGCTGGCGGATCTCGACATCCACGACCGGAAGCTCCTCGCCCCGGCGCTCGCCGGCGACCCCGCCGCCTTCGCGGACCGCTTCGCCGCGGGCCTCAACACCACCCATGTATGCGGCTTCGCGCCGATCCACCTCACGCTCCTCGCCCTCGGCGAAGGCGCCCGCGGCTCTCTCCTCCGCTACGATCGCGCCGTGATGGGCGAGGAAGGGTCGGTGGTCACCTTCGCCGCCGCCGCCTTCGCGTAGACCGGCGCCCCCGCGCGGGCGGTGTACGGTGAATTGCGCCGTTCGGTCGATCGTCCGAGGATACTTCCACGGCGGAGAACGGAGAGGGGGAGTTCTATCTCATCACCTCTCCCACTCGATCACGCCTTCCCCCTCGTGAAGCGCCGCAGGTAGTACGTCTCCCCGCCGTACTCGATTCTCGCGAGAATGCGACGCCGGATCATCGATTCCAGTATCGCCCTGTCCGCCCCCGCTCCGTCCAGAAGCGCGAAGACCGCGTTCTCCCGCATCGGATGAACGGCGGTGATCCCCAGCAGCTCCTCCTCCGCCGAGCCGCGCACCGCCTCGAAATCGTCCCCCTCGTAGCAGACGAGAAGCTCCGTGCCGCTCACCTTCTCCCGAAAAATCTGATAGGCCTCCTGAAGGGTCGCCTCACCGGGCGGGAATACATTCTCCTCCGCCGGGGGGCGGGTCGGCGCGGAAAGGTAGGCCTTCTCCGGTTTCACTTCGGCGAGGAAAGCGGCGATCGCGCCGAGGTTCTCCTCGGAGTCGTTCACGCCGCGCACCAGCATCGTCTCCGTCACCAACTCCCCCGGGAAACGCCGGCGGAACGCGAGAATCCCGTCGAGGATCGCGTCGAGGTCGAGACGGCCGTGGGGACGGTCGACCATGCGCCAGACCTTCCGATCCGCGGCGTCCACCTTCAGGGAGACCCAATCGGCGAGGGCGAGGTCCGCGCGGACCGACTCGTCGTCGATCGTGGAGGCGTTGCTGATGACCGCGACACGCCGCCCCGGCTTCTTCAGGCCCGCGATCTCGCGGCCGAGATGGACGTCGAGCGTCGGCTCCCCGTCCGGCACGAAGGCAAGGTAGTCGATCGGCGAGCCCGCCTCCTCCGCCCCGCGCACCCGCCTCTCCACCGCGGCGATCAGATCCTCCGGCGGGTAGAACTCTCCCCGCCGCACGCGCATATCCCGCGTCCTCCCCACTTGGCAGTAAACGCAGGAGTACGAACAGATCTTCGGCGGGATGTTGTTGATTCCCAGGCTGCGGCCCAAGCGCCGGCTCGGAACCGGCCCGAAGGTCAGGTCCTTTTCCTCCATCGTGTCACGCTCCATCGGCGCCGGGAATTCGGGAACGGTCTCCTGCGATCACCACCAATAGGAAACCCGGAGGTCGGCGAGGGCGTAGACGTCCGCGTCGTTCACCTGTTCGCCGATCTCGACGTGGTCTCCGGCGGGCGCGTAGCCGACACCGGCCAGCGCGTCCACACGGAAACGATCGGAGAGGCGAACGGTATATCCCGCCGGATAAAAATCGAAAGCGGGGTAGATGAATGTGTCGCTCTCGTCGTCCGGTTCATAGGTGTGCCGCGCCACGGAGAGTGCGGCGTCGAGGGAGAGAAAGTATCCCCGATAGGTTTTCGCGAGCGCCGCGGGGTAGAAACGGAGAGAGAGCCCGCCGAGAAACGCCTTCGCTTCCCAGTCGTCCGCCTCGTCACGTATGGCGGACCGCTCGCTGTCGGTATAAGAGACGAAAGCGGCGAGGGTGAATCGATCCGCGATCGCGCGGCCGTGTGCGACGCGGAAGGTTCCGTTCCACGCCGCGCCGAGCCCGACATCGACGAAACGAGAGGGGGCTTCCTTCCCCACCGCCAATTCATCGACGAAAGACTGGATGGTCCCCTCCTGCGCGAACGCCTCCGAGGCGAACAGCAATCCGGCCGCGGCGGCGGCCGCCGTGAAAACTGTAAAAATGCGTCTCACGTTTTCTTGCCTCCCGGATCGACCCACCGCTGATCGTTCCTCTTCCCGTTTCGATAGAACGTCCGCGGCCTCAGAATAGAAAATCGATCCGTGAGAGTCCACATATGCCTTCGTCGGCGTTTTCGGCACCGGACAACCCCGACCCTCCCTTCCGCTTCTTCCTCGGACGGACGGTGTGATCCTTTGAGGAGAAGGGGCGGTACGGGCGACCTCCCTTCCGCCGCCGGGTTCCCTCTCGGGGCCGCCAGGGCTTCTCCCTCTCCCGCCATCCTCTCCGCTTCCTCCCCGGACGGACGGCGTGATCCTTTGAGGAGAAGGGGCGGTACGGGCGACCTCCCTTCCGCCGCCGGGCTCCCTCTCGGGGCCGTCTCGACTCGCCGGGCACCCACCGGAGCCCGCCTCCGTCGAGATGATAAAAAACCCGTCGAGCATTTATCGAGGCGGGCGGAGGTGGGTCGGCGAGCGAGAAGAGGGAGGATGCGGAAGCATCCGGACCGT
>JAFGGD010000036.1 GCA_016930695.1 Candidatus Eisenbacteria bacterium | reverse complement strand
GTCGAGCTTATCGGGGCGGGCGGAGGTGGGTCGGCGAGCGAGAAGAGGGAGGATGCGGAAGCATCCGGACCGTGCCCCGAAGGGAGAGCCGGGGGTGGAAGGGATTCCGACACCGACACCGATACCAAACGCCCCGGACTCCGAGAGGGATTACCCGTCCGTCCTCCTTCCCCCCACCGTGCCCCGAAGGGAGAGCCGGGGGTGGAAGGAAAGGCACCCTCACCCGAACCCTCTCCCGCAAGCGGGAGAGGGAGAAAACGATTTCGATTTGGATTTGGATTTCGATACCGATCGATCTTCGAGTTCGGAGACGCGTAGGGAATGAATCGGCGGGGGGCTCGAATCCGCGATCGACTATCGCTTCCGCATGATCCCCGGCGCGAAGCCCAAACGCTCGGCGAGACGCATCGCCTCCGGCCCACCCGGCACGCCGTCCCGTATCTGATCGATCATTTCGTCCTGAAGAAAACCGAAGGGGTGCGGCGAGAGATCGATCCTCCCCGCCTCCTCCAGGAGCCGCACCGTGCGCGCCGCCCACGTCTCCGGTTCCTCGACCCGCCGCCTCCTCAGAAAACGGAGCGCCGTCACGCCGAGCACATGATCCGGTCCGGAGCGTTCCAGGTCCAGTCCGCGCCGCTTCGCCAGAGAACGCACCCGCCGCGCCTCCGCCATGTGCGGTTCCGGGTCCCCCTCCTTCTCGATCGTCTCGAAGAAGGCGCGCACCGCCCGGTCGAACTCCCTCTCCAGAAGAAGAGTACCGCTCGACCGGAAACCGGCGGGGCAGTCGATGCCGGTGCGGTCGAGAAGATCGAGCATGACGCGCACCCTTTGGAAGAAAGGCCGGTCCGGGTCCAGAATCTCCTCCACCCCATCCTCGATCAGGCGACGCGCCGGCGTCCGGCGCAGCTCCATCGGCAGCTCGTGGAGGTGAAGGATGTCGCCGCCCGTTCGTTTCGCCAGCTCGTCCAAGTCCGCCGCCTCCTCCACCATCTCCCGTGTCATGGGCGACTCCGAGACGCAGAGGAGAAAACGATTCTCCCGGTTCCGCGCGGCGAGCAGCCAACGCGCCGCCTCGACCCCTCCCACGTTTTCCCGGAAAACCGCCTCCACGAGGAGCGCGTCGAACTCCCGCGAGTTGATCTCCTCCTCCTCCCTGAGGTCGATCTCCCGACCCGCGAGAAGCCACGTGGAGAGGCTCTCTCCCAACATCCGCGCCGCCACCCACGCCGCGAGCCACTCCTTCTCGCCGGAACGCGTCTTCTCGATCCGGTCCCGGAAGATGCTCTGGCCGTCCCCCTCCTCGGGAACGTTGCTCCGAGCCGAGCGCAGCCGGCGGAGGAACCGCCCCTCCGCGGCGGCGGACGCCTCCGGGTCGATCAGGCGCGCCAGGTCGAGGGTGTGGGCGGCGAAGAGGAGGTTCTGCACCGCCTCGATCCCGGCGATGTCGTCGAAGAACCAGCCGCAACTGGTAAACATGCGGAGCGCGCCGTGGGTCATCTCCAACAGACGACACGCGCGCTCCTCCTCCGGCGGCGAGAGGGGCCGCGACGCCTCCGCTGCGAGGAAACGTTCCCAAGAAGCGCGGTTCCCCTCGAAAAGAACGTCCACGTAACGCTCCGCCGCTCCATCCGGATCGCGGAGGAGTCCCGTCGCCTCCCTGTCGAAGAGCGCGCCGAGGTCCTCCCGGAGAAGGTTCAACCCCTCCCGGAGAGGGGTGCGCCATTTCTGGTTCCAGTCCGGTTTGTGGGAGATCGAGCAGCCGCAGTCGCGGCTCCAACGACCGAGGCCGTGGCCGCAGCTCCACGCGGTCCCCTCCCCCTTCGGCCCCCCCTTCAGTTCCGCCTCCCAGGCCGGTTTCACCAGGTCCAGGAACTCGCCCGGGTTGGTCACCGTGAGGCCCAGTTCCGCGGCGATCCCGTCGAAGAGCGCGGAGAGGCACATGTCGGCAAAGGGCTCGTGGTGGCCGTACACCTCCCCGTCGGTGGAGACGTGAATCAAACGGGGCGAAAGGGCGCCGTCACCGGCGGCGACGCGCAGCTTCTCGCCGAAGGAATGGGCGTTCCGGAGAAAATGCTCGAAGCTGACCCCCGTCGAGAGGCCGGCGTCGTAGAAGAGGATGTCGATGGAGAGTTCCGGCTCCTTCGGGTCGGGGAAGAGGCGGTAGGGACGGCGGGTGTCGACGGAGCCGCTGGAGACGTCCTTCCAGTCTTTCTCCGCGCCGCCGAGCGGGCGAACCCTCTCCGCCTGATGCGGCGATAGAAGCAGAAAACGGATCCCCTCCCGGGCGAGATCCGCGGCGGTTTCGTTGTTCACCGCCGTCTCCGGAAGCCAGAGCCCCTCCGAGCGGCGGCCGTAGCGTTTCTCGAAATCGGCGAGCCCCCATCGGACCAGCGTCCGCCGGTCCTCTCGCCCGGCCAGAGGAAGAATCACGTGATGGTAGGCTTGGGCGACGGCGTTTCCGTGGCCGCCGTGCCGCTCCACGCTCGACCGGTCCGCCTCCAGGATGCGCCGGTAGGTGTCCGGGTCTTCCCTTTCGATGTAACGGAACAGCGTAGGCCCGAAATTGAAGGAGATGTTCTCCAGGTTGTTGGCGATACCGCGGATCCGCCCTTCGTTGTCGAAGAGGCGCGAGCGGGTGTTCGGCCGGTAGCACTCGGCGAGGATCCGCTCGTTCCAGTCGTGATAGGGGGCGGCGCTCTCCTGCCGGTCGATGGTGCGGAGCCACGGATTCTCCCGCGGCGGCTGGTAGAAATGACCGTGGATGATCAGATAGACCGCGTCGTCCCGCTTCGCCATCAAGCCCCTCCGGCGTAAATCCGGTAATCGATTTCCGCGAAGATGTTGTCCCGCTTCTCCATCTCACCCAGTTCCCCCTCGTCGATTCTCCCGGCGTCGATCATGCCGCTGAGCCGGAGGAAGCGCGCCGTGTGGTCCCGGGTCCGCTTCTCGGCGTAGACCGAGGCGGTTCCCATGGCGAGAAGGAAGGCCCAGTCGCTCGACTGGGCGAGGAGAAGCTCGCGGGCGGACTGGTTCAGCGCTCGGCGGGTGAGCCCGTCCGGATCCGGATGCGCGCGGGCGAGCCGCGTCATGGTTCGCTCGGCGTGGTGCAGATGGCGGTAGATCCAATCGTTCACGCCGCGCAGCCACACCTCGAAGTAACCCTTGTCCCCCCAGCTGGACGCCTCGGGAACCACGGTCTGCACTTCGCCGGCACGGTCCAGATGGTCCGAGACGCCGACGACGGAGAAATGGTCCGCCTCGTTGGCGCGGCGGATCAGCGATTCCAGGAAGAGCGGCCCTTCGAACCACCAGTGCCCGAAGAGTTCCGCGTCGAAGGCGGCGACCACCACCGGCGGTCGGCCGAGCACCTCGGTGAGTCCCCGCATCTGCTCGCGGCGGCGATTGAGGAAATGCTCGGCGTGCTCCCGTGCCGCCTGGCGCGCCCAGTCCGGCACGTAGGGCTCCTTCGCGGAAAGGTCCACCCGCCCGGTGATTCGATAGTACTTAATTCCCAAATATTTTCGGATTCCCGCGTCACCCAGGTAGGAGCGGACGTAGTGGTACTCGCCGTCGTAACCGAGGTCTCGATAGAACTCGCGATAACGGAAATCCCCCGGATACCCCTCGTCCCGGCTCCAGACCTGCCGCGAGGACTCCATGTCCCGCGCGAAGACGGCGACGCCGTTCGGGCAGCGGACCGGCGCGTGAACGGCGTAGCGCGGACGGGGCCTGCCGAAGAGGACTCCATGGGCGTCCAGGACGAACCAGTCGATCCCCTCGCCGGCGAGAAGGCGTTCGAAGCCGGGAAGGTAGGCGCATTCCGGGAGCCAGATCCCCCGCGGGCCGCGGCCGAAGTGCTTGCGATAGTTGTTCGCGCCGACGGCGATCTGGGCGCGGCGCGCCTCGTCGGTCGCCATGAGCGGGAGAAAGCCGTGGGTGGCGCCGCAGGTGAGAATCTCCAGAACGCCCCTGTCCTGCAGCTCCCGGAAGAGGCGGATCAGGCTGCCGCCGCAGCCGTCGAATACTTCCAGACAACGCCCGAAGTGGGCGTGGTACATCTCCAGCGCCGAACGGAAGTCCTCGTGGATTCGCTCCTTCTCCTTACCGAGAAGCTCGATCCGGTCCTCCAGCCCTTTACGGTAGCGCTGCTGGAGGAGAGGATCGGCGAGCATCTCCGCAAGAGGCGGCGTAACGGACATGTTGATGCAAAAAGGAACGCCGTCGTCGGCGAGGCGTCGCGTCATGTCCAGAAGCGGGATGTAGGTCTCGCTGATCGCCTCGAAAAGCCAGTCCTCCTCCAGAAAGTCGGCGTACTCCGGGTGCCGCACGAAGGGGAGGTGGCAGTGAAGAACCACAGCCAGCTCGCCGGTCCGCCTCATTCATTCTCTCCGCGCTTCACCCGCGGGTCGGCGGAGGCGCTCCAGCCGCTGCTGGTGACGCCGCTCCACGCCCAGGACCCCGGAATCCGCAATTCCCAGGAAGAGTGACTCTCCACGGTGAGCGATTCGCCCTGCCCGCCGGCGGCGGCGCCGCGCAGGATCATGCCTCCCCCCAGATCGGGCGAGAGACCGCGCCGCGGGGTGCGCACGCCGTTGGAGCGCGCGTAGGAGATGAAGGTGCCGTCCGGCAGGATCACGCCGATCTCGACCTCGTACTCGCTCTCCGACTCCACGCTCAGGTACCAGTTCCCCGACGCCGGATGGATCGCCACGTCCTCGCTCCGTCCGTGGCTCCTGTTGTGCAGGCGAAGGATCCAGCTCCTCTCGAAGAAGGCCCGGTCCCCCATCGCCTCCCGTTCGGCGCGGCTCCTCTCCCCGTCCAGCTCCCAAAAGAAGAAGAGATGCGACGGGTCACGCACCAGCGCGGTGATTCGGTCCTCTTGATAGCTCTTGGGAAGATCCGGACCGCGGTCGAGGTAGATCTCTCCCGACGGCGGCTCCGCGGGGGCCGCCTCACGCGCCGGAACGTGGCTCGAATCGCCGGAGGTCGCCGCCGGCCCGGCGTCCACCCGGACCTTCTTCCGGCCTTTCTTATCCCTTTCGCTCATGGCCCCCTCCTTTCCTACCGCGCGGGCAGGAAGAAATATCGAATCGAAATTCCCCACTCGCCGCCCGGCGGGAGGGCGACCGCCCAGCGCGGCAGGAGCAGGGTGCATTGAAAGACCTTTTCGAAGCCCCCCTCGGAGAGGGAGACCGTTTCCACCGGAAACGCCCAGGCGGGCGTCTCCTTCTCCAAGATATACCCGGCGTGGAGATCGAGCCACTCGTCCCGGGCGCCCGCCTCGCGGCAAGGTTCCAGGTCATAGCGGCCGGCGAGGGGACCCACGGGCTCCCCCTCGCGGGTTACGTTCCTGTCCGGCGCGTTTCCCGCGAGAAGCGCGTAGGCGGACTCCACGGCGAAAAGCGCCTCGATCGGATCGTCCCCCACGTTCTTCAGGACGTATCGGACGGCGAACTCCGTCTTGCCCGCCTCCAGCTCGACCGTCTTCACCATTCGCAGGGGGACGCCCCCCACGGCGCCGACGCGCTCGAAGACCGCCCGCGCCCGATTCTTCTCCCGCTCGATCCGCGCCTCGCAGGGCGCCTCGACGAAATCGCCGATCTCGGGAGGCTCCCCGCCGGAGACGCGGTCCAGGTCGGCGCCCGGGTCGAAGAAGTGTTCCACCAGGCTCTCCCGGCGGTGCGTGTCGTAGAAGAGATGGCGGTCGAGCCCCTCCTCCTTGGCGATGGAGTTCTCGTGGATGCTGACCACGCCGTTGTCGTCGCCGGTGGAGACGTGCCGCACCTCCTCATGGTAGGGCTCCGGTCTCCTGGTCATGGTGGCGGAGAGGTTGATCTCCCGGATCCGGTCGTCGACGGCGAAGGCGTGCCCGCCGCGGCGCGGATGAAGCGCCAGGGCGATCTTTTCGTTTGCGAGTCGGATCTCGGCGGCGCCGTCGAAGTCGATGTCCCTCTCCTCCGCCTCGATCCAGCTCTTCTTCCCGCCGCGCGCGGCGGCGTCGGCGAGACGCTCCGCGCGGATCAGCTTGGAGTGGATCGCCGAGCGGAGATGCGGGAGGTAGAGCCCGCCGAAGACGCCGTGCCAGTAGGCGCAGTTGCACTGGGCCCGACGCAGCTCCCTCTCCGCCTCGGCGCGGGCGTCGACCCCCTCCGGCATCGCGCGAACCCGCCGGCTCGCCTCCATCATGCGGCCGTACATCTCGCCCGACTCGGGGTACTTGGAGAGAAAGGTGCGCCAGCTCGCTCCGCGGAAGAAGGGGGCGGCGCGGCGGACCATATCCTCCCCCAGGTCGCGGCGGAGCGCTTCGAATTCGAGCCGCGCCGGCGTGGGAAGAGCCCACTCGGTCATCTCCCGATAACTCGCGTCGGGCATGTACACGCGCCCCTCGGCGGGAAGCTCCAGAGCCTCGCTCAGGCGGATCGGGCGGATCACCTCCCGGTTCTCCTCGAGAGCGTCGAAGAAGCGGGCGAGCCACCCGTCCTCGTAGACGTGCTTGTAGGTCCCCGGCCAACTGCCGAATTTCTCCGTGTCGTCGCCGTACACGAGGAGGCGCCGGCCGCCTTCATCGGCGCTCTCGGTCAGGTAGCCGATCGTTTCCTCCACCGTGCCGAAGGGGATCAGATAACGGAGCCGCTCGCTGATCGGGAAAACGCGGATCATCCGGCCCCGATCCTCGGTCATGTAGGAACCGAGGAGCTGATGGTCCCGAAGGCCGGAGAGCCGGAAGATGCTGTCGTCGATCAACGTGTACTCCAGCCCCGCTCCCGCCAGGTCGCGGACCAGCGACTGCTCCCAAACCCGCTCGGTCAGCCAGGCGCCCCGAGGCGTCGAGCCGGTTTTCTCCCGCAGATAATCGCTCATCGCGTCCAGCTGCGCGCGCCTGTCCTCATCGTCCAGCATCACCAGGATCGGCTCGCCGAAACCGCCGCCGAGGACCTCCACCTGGTCTCGCTCCACCATCGCCCGGAGCCGCTCCAGATAGGCCGGCTCGTTCGCCTCGATCCACTCGAAGAGGATGCCGCTGTAGTGGAGCGTAAAGGGGATGGAGGGGTGGCGGTCCAGCTCCTCCAGCAGCGGCCCGTAGCAATGATCGAACACCCACCGGAACACGTGGTCGAAGTTGCCGGTCGGCTGGTGCGCGTGAAGCGCCATCGCGAAACGGATCGTCTTGTCGGCCATGGCGGCCCGGTCTCCCTCTCTTCCGGCGATCAGGCGCCCGCGCCGTCGCGTCGCGTCTGAACGATTTCTTGATAAAGATTTTGGTACGCGGAAGCGCTCCGGTCCCAGGACCAATCCTGGGCCATGCCGGTCCGCGCCAGTCTCAGCCAAGCCCGCCGGTCCGCGAAGAGCGCGAAGGCGCGCTTCAGGGCGCCGGCGAGCGCCCCGGCGTCGTACTCGTCGAAACGGAAGCCCGTGGCGGTCCCGTCGGCGAGGGACTCTTCGCCCGCGTCCGTCACCGTGTCCGCCAGCCCGCCCGTCGCCCGCACCACCGGCACGGTGCCGTAGCGCAGGCTGTAGAGCTGGTTGAGGCCGCAGGGCTCGTAACGGGAGGGCATCAGGAAGATGTCCGATCCCGCCTCGATCCTGTGGGCGAGCGGGTTGTCGAAGCGGAGAAACACGCCGTAGCGCGACGGGTTCCGCTTGCCGAGACGCTCGAAGATCCGATGGTACTTCTCGTCCCCCGTGCCGAGGAGGACAAACTGGAAGCGCGCGCGCGCGAGCTTCCTGAGCGCCTCGACGGTGATGTCCAACCCCTTCTGGTCCGCCAGCCGGGTGATCATCCCCACGAGCGGGATCGACGGGTCCTCCTCGAACCCGCACTCCTTCTGCAGCGCCTTCTTGCAGCACCGCTTGCCGTCCATCTTGGCGGCGGAGTAGCGGGAGGGGATGTGCGGATCCTTCTCCGGGTTCCATACCGACGCGTCGATTCCGTTCGGTATTCCGTGGAGGCGATCCGCCCGCAGACGGAGCACGCCGTCCAGCCCGGCGCCGAACTCCTCGGTCCGGATCTCCTCGGCGTAGCGCCGGCTCACCGTGGTGAGCGCGTCGGCGAAGAGGAGCCCTCCCTTCAGGAAGTTCACGCGGCCGAAGAACTCCAAACCGCCGTGGGGCGTGTAGAGCGACTCCGGGAGGCCGGTCAGCCGCAGATCCGACGCCGGGAAAGATCCCTGATAGGCGAGATTGTGGATCGTCAGCACGGACGCCGCCCCTCCGAGAACGCCGCTCTCCCGGTACCACAGTTTCAGGTAGATCGGGAGGAGCGCCGACTGCCAGTCATTGCAGTGAACGACGTCCACCGGCTCGCCCATTCGGTGGAGAAACTCGGAGACCACCTTGCAGAAGAAGGCGAACCGTTCGCCGTTGTCGGGATAGTCCCCCTCGGGTGTGCCGTAGAGTTCCTTCCGCTCTCCGAAAAATCCGGGGTGGTCCACGAACCAGAAGGTTCCCCGTTTCTCCTTCATCGGCATCCGGTGGAGCCGCGCCGTCTCCTCGCGCCCCTCCATCGGCACCGTTACCGTAATCTCCGTCCGCTCGATCGGATATCCGCCCTCCGCGGCGATCTTGTAATAGGGAAGAATCACCGAGACCGAGTGCCCTCGCCGGGCGAGCGCCCGCGGAAGCGCGCCCGCCACGTCCGCCAAACCGCCGGTCTTGGCGAAGGGGACCACCTCCGATGAGACATAGACGATATGCATCGCGATCGCTCCGTCCTTTCCCGCCCGTCCTCCCGCAGATGAGCCGGGCCCGTGCAGCCGCGCGGTCCGGAGACCGGACCGCGTTTCGAAAGTATGCCGAAGGCTCCCCCCACCTGTCCAGGTTCTTTCCCGCGGGCGCCATCGGCGAAAGGAGGGTCGGAGCCCGCGGGAACGGCTCAAACGGTCCCGCCGGCCCGAATCGCGGCGATCGAGTTTCTCGCGGTTACTTCCGGGCCGGGGGCGTTTTCCGGAGAATCCGGTCCCGGACGCGCCGAAACGCCGGAATCAGGAGGCGGGTGACCGGGCCGGGGGCGGAGCGCGCCGGGGGGCGTCCATTCACCGCGCCGATCGGGAGGATCTCCGCGGAGGTCGCGGTGAGAAACGCCTCGTCCGCCTCGAACAGCTCGGCGAGACGGACCGTCCTCTCCTCGAGGGGAAGCCCCTCCTCGCGGACCACGCCGACCACCACCTCGCGGGTGATCCCGGGGAGAAGCCCCCGCACGGCGGGGGTGATCACGACCCCCTTCCGGACGAGAAAGACCGTGGAGGAGGTCCCTTCGGTGATGCGCGCCCCCGGTCCCCTCCCCCGGTGGAGGATCGCTTCGTGGCAGCCCTCCCGCTCCGCCCGGGAGCGGGCGAGGACGGCGGCGAGGAGGTTGGTGCTCTTCAGGTCGGTGCCTTGCCAACGCTCGTCCGGCAGGGTGAGGACCGGCGCCCCCTCGTTACGATAACGTCGGGGCAATCGAGGCAGGGGGAGCCGGACCGCGAATAGATTTCCTCGAAAGCCGGGGGAAGGCGCGAGCCGCCTCTCGCCGTCGCCGCGGGTCCACTCGACCAGCACCAGCCCACCGGGCTCGGCGCTCCGCGCCGCGAGCCCCTCGACGGCGCGGGCGACTTCCGCGGCGGTGAAGCGCACCGGAAGGCCGATGATCTCCGCCTCCCGGAAGAGACGGTCCATGTGACGATCCAGGAGGAAGACCCGCTTCCGATAGAAACGGACCACCTCGTAGAGCGCGTCGCCGAAGAGGAGCCCCCTGTCCAGCACCGGGAGGGTCGCCCGCGATTCCGAAACGAAACGTCCGTTCACCCAGAACCGTTTCCCTCCGGCGCCCTTCGATCCGCCCTGCATCGGTCCCTCCCGGGCGCGCCGCCGAAGCGGCGCGCGCAAAAAAGAAGGATACGAAATCGATGAAAGCCGCGCAAGGACGGGGGGAGACGGATCATGCGGGAGGGGTAAGTGGAGAGGGTGACGATCGCACGCTGCTTCTCCGTCCGCGCCGGTTGCCGAATCTCCGCACGAGTGAGATTTTCATACTAACATGAATCCATTGGGTCACACAAGACAAGATGAGCCATGAAAGAGATCGCCGCCCCCCGTGCGGAGGGGCGGCGACTCGGTTTGCGAACTCGAGGGGCGGAGGCTATTCCATGACCGCCCACTCCGGCGGCAGCGCCTCGGGCGGCGTCAGGAGCGCCGG
Organism: Candidatus Eisenbacteria bacterium; assembly: GCA_016930695.1. Classification (NCBI taxonomy): domain Bacteria; phylum Candidatus Eiseniibacteriota; species Candidatus Eiseniibacteriota bacterium. Next base: position 26,157 of record JAFGGD010000036.1, on the reverse strand, counting down.
GCGGCCGGGGGAATCGGCGAGAATCCGGAAATAGGCCGATTCATAGTCCTCGGGAAGGATCTCCGGCGCGGAAGCGTCCGGGGCGAGCCAACGGGCGAGGGGAGCGGCGAAAAGCCGCAGCCCGGGAAAACCTCCTCCGAAACGGGGCAGCTCGAACAGTTTCCTCTTCGGGTATTCGGTGAGGATCACCTCTTCGTCCGGCCGGAGACCGGCGAGCTCGCGCGCCTCGTCCACCGCGTCGGTCAGCGTGCCGAAGCGGTCGACCAGTTTATTTTCGATCGCGTCGCCCCCCATCCAGATCCGGCCCTCGCCCAGTTCGCGGACACGTTCCTCGGTGAGACCGCGGCCGGCGGCGACCTTCTTCACGAAACCGCCGTAGAGGTCCTCGAAGAGAACGTGAATCCTATCCTTTTCATCGGGCGTCATGTTCCGCTTGGGAAGCATGCCGAGCAAGGGGAAGCGGATGCCGGTGAAGAGATCGGAATGGGCGCCGCGCTGCACGCCGTCCGCGTCGAAACCGGTTTTGCCGCCGATCCCGTCGTCCCAGAACCAGCCGCCGATCACGCCGATGGAACCGGTGATGGTGACCGGTGTGGTGAGGATCCGGCTTCCGTCCATGCTGATCCAATACCCGCCCGAGCCGGCCACCGCCCCCTGGGTGACCACCACCGGCTTCTCGTTTTCCTTCAGCTTGCGGGTCGCCTCGGCGACCAACTCGCTGGCGAGTGCGGACCCGCCGGGGGAATCGGCGCGGAGAACGACCGCCGCCACGTCCGGATCGTCGGCGAGCCCCCGCATGTGTTTGGAGGTGGCGCGCCCGCGGATCCCCGTGTCCATGGCGCACTCGCCGAGGGCGTAGACCACGGCGATTTCCTTCGGACGCCCCCAGACGTCGTCCGGGTGAGGCCCGTCCTCCCGGTCCTTCGGCAGCCCGGCGAGGCGCGCGCCGTCCCGGTTTTCGGAAATCCATTCGCCCAGATCGTGCCAGCGGGCGAGAGTGTCCACCAACCCCGCTTCGAGCGCCTCGTCGGCGGTGAAGAGGGCGTAATCGTCGACCAACTCGTCGAAACGGCCGGCGGTGATCTCGCGCGCCTCGCAGACGCCGCGGCGCATCTCCTCGTAGATCACGTCCGCCAGGCGGCCGATCTGCTCCCTGTCCGCGCCGGACATCTCTTTACGGGTGAAGCCCTCGAACGCGCTCTTGTGCGTGAAGTAGCGCCACTCCTCCACGCCCACGCCCACCTTGTCGAAGAAGCCTCGCATGTACGTCCTGTAGACGGCGAGTCCGGTCAGCATCAACCCGCCGTCCGGATCGAGGCTGATCCGGTCCGCCGCGGACGCGATGTAGTAGGCGAAATTCCCCGTCTCGTCGACGTGGACGAGGACCTCCTTGCCCGTTTTTTTCAGCTCCTCCAGTTTCTCCCGAAGCTCCCAGCCGATGGACGGGTTGACGCGGAGACCGGCCATGTTCACCGCCACGCCCCGCACGCTCGGTTCTTCGGCGATCCGGTCCAGATAGCGGGCCAGATCGATCCAGGCGATCCGATCGTCGTCGAACCAGCGCGCCTTCCGATAGGTGAGCGTCTTGTTCTCCAGGTCGACCGGAACGTAAAGACGGGGGCCGAAATGCCCGCGGAAGAATTTCGACACCGGCAGGCCGCTGTAAGGAGGCTCGAAGCGCGCGAGGTAATGGGTCGCCCCCCGGTCGCCGTCCTCGTCGTATCCGGGGAGAACGTGGATGCCCGTCCCGTCGAAGGTGAGACCCATGTTGAGGCTATAGGTGTAATCCCCGTCCCCCTCGTCCTCGCGGAGCTTCATCCCCAAATGGATTCCCCGCCAGGGCCGAACCTCGAAACCGGCGCCCCAGCGCCCGTTGTCCAGATTGTCCGAATCCCGCATGGAGAATTCGCCGAAGAGAGTGACCCATGGCTTGCGGAAGGGACGGATCCCCAGGTCCGCGATCTGAAGCGTGCCGTTCGACGAGGGATTCCAGAGTGTGGAGTAACCGAGCGAGGCGTGCGCGCACGGCCTGTGGATGAGGCCCGCGATGAGGCCGTTCTCGCGGCCGAGCCGACCCGACTCTCCCCCCGCCCAACGCCAGGCGATACCGCCGTGGCTCCTCCGATCCCCCCAGGCGAAGCCGGCCTGGTAATCGTACACGGCGAAGCGGTCGCCGTTCGGATCGAGAAAGGCGGAGCGCTGCATGGCGAATCCGAGGTTCTTGCCGGTCGCGATCCCCCAATTGTCCAGGTTCCCCTCGAGGACGCTCCTGTCGTTCCACCAGAGATCGAATCCCGAGGCGCCGGAGACGGCCCACGCCGCCGGGTTGGCGAAGGCGGCGACGGGCCCGCCGGTCACAGAAGGCGACTGGGGTAACTGGCCGCTCCCGGTATGGTAGTCCAGATAGGGGAATGTGGTCCCCGCCCCGGCCTGCGCCGCCGCGAGCAGAAGGACGGTCGCGATACCGAACCCTTTCCTCATGGTTCTCTCTACCTCCTGGTTTTCTCACTCCTCCGCGCGGGCGCGCAAAAGGGGCGCTTCCCCTTTCCACTCGCGCCGGCGGGTTTCGCTTTTTCCCTCCGGGCCGATCGGTCCGGAGAACGTCTCCCGCGGGGGCGGGTGGGCGGTGTCGCGCCCCGTTCTCTCTCACCTACGGCGTTCGAGCCGTTGTTGTTCCCCCTACTCCCCACCCTCCCTCTCCGGGAAAAGCGCCGAGGAGTGCGTGTCCGTCACGCCCCTCTTCCACTCCTCCGGGAAAGGGAGCCCTCGGAAAGCGTCCAGTGCGGCGCCCAGATCGGTCGCGCCGGGACCGGGCCAGTCCGATCCCCAGAGCACGCGCTCGCCCAGTTCGGGGAGGCGGGGGAACCACTCCGGAATCCGCCGCGGCGGGATTCCGGAAAGGTCGAGGCGGACGTTCCGGTGCCGGCGGAGCACGAAGAACGCTTCCTCGGTCCAGAGGGGACGCCCGCCGTGCGCCATGAGGATCGGAAGGTCCGGGAAGTCGACCGCCACGTCGTCCAGCTCCATCGGACGGCCGTATTTGCACCGCGCCCCCGGAATCACGCTCGTTCCGGTGTGGATCATCACGGGTAGGCCGAGATCCTCGGCGGTCCGATAGACCGCGGCGAGGGCGTCCAATCCCTCGGTGTAGGCGTTGGCCGGATAGCCGTGGTGCGGCGGGTGAATCTTGATCGCGACCATCCCCATCGCCGCCAGATCCCGCACCGCTCCGGCCGGATCACGCAGCCGCCGGGCGTGCACGCCGCCGATCGGGAGGAGCCGGGAAGAATCGCGGGCGGCGTAGTCGGCGGCGAAACGGTTGGTCGCCTCGGTGAAGCCGGTCACCTCCGGGCTGACGTCGTTCACCAACCCCACCCTGCGGATCCCGCAACGGTCCATCTCGGCGAGGAGAAGGCCGGGGTCGCCGGCGAAGGCGATCGCCCTCTCCAACGCGCCCTCTCCGGCGCCGCGGAGGAAATCGCGGACGGCGGGCCGCATCTCCTCCCACTTCTGCACGTGCACGTGGATGTCCGTCGCGCCCGTCACGCTCTTTCCTCCCGCGCCATCATAACAGATCCTTCTCTCCGTGGAAGGGCGCGCGCTCCTTTTCGCGCGGGCGCGAAGGAGGGTACAATGATCGACGATCGACGTCCCGCCGGCGGGTCCGGAGGGGGAACGACGATCCCGGAGGTCGATGACGATGAAACTGCTTGTCCTCTCCCTGGTGCTTCTCGCCGCGGCGATGCGCGCCGCCGGCGCCGACCCGGAAAGGGTCATCCGCGGCGAGACGACGGTGAACGGAACGATCGAGGATGTGTGGGCCGCCTGGACCACGGAAGAGGGGATCCGGAGCTTCTTCGCCCCCGACTGCCGGGTGGAGCTGAAGGTGGGCGGTCCCTTCGAGATGTACTTCCTCCCCGACGCGGAGCCCGGCTCGCGCGGAGGCGAGGGGAACAGGATTCTCGCCTTCGAGCCGCCGCGGATGCTCTCCTTCACATGGAACGCGCCCCCCTCGATCCCGTCGGTGCGGGAGCAGAGGACGCACGTGACCCTCCGTTTCCACCCCTTGGACGAGAAGCGCACGCGGGTCGTGTTGATCCACGACGGCTGGGGCGAAGGGGAGGATTGGGACAAGGCCTACGCCTACTTCGAGCGGGCCTGGTTGAAGGGGGTGCTCCCCTGGCTCCGTTACCGTTTCGACCACGGGCCGGTCGACTGGATGAACCCGCCGAAAATCGAGGGATGAACCGTTGATCGATGAAACCCACGGGACGGCGCGCGAAGAGGCGGCGCCCCACGCCGGGGGAGGGCGGACCGCCCCCTCCCTCGCCGTGGTCCTCCTGAACCAGACCATCGCCCTCGCGGCGGTTCTCGCCCTCCTCTTCCTTTTCCTCCCCTCCGACGCCGCCCGCGCCGTTCTGCAAAGATCCCCGACGCTTCGGGAGGCGACGGCGAGGCTCCTCGCGGGACTCGGCGCGCCGGGCGCGGCGGATCTCGCGATCGGCCTCGCGGCGGGGGCGCTGATGATCGGCTGGAACGTGCTCTATCAATCCCTGCTCGTCCGGCGGGGGGATCACGGCCGGGGGGAGGTGCGGATCGGCGGCGGCGCGGGAAAAGCGGCGGCGGCTTATCTTCTCCTCTCCACGTCCTTCACGGAGGAAGTGATCTTTCGCGGCTGGTTCTTCCCCCTCGTCGCCGTCCGGTTCGGAGCGGCGACGGGGCTCGCGGCGAGCGCTCTCCTCTTCACCCTCACGCATCTCGGGAAGGGGATACACGGAAAGGTCGCCGTGTTCGCCTACGGCCTCATCCTCGGCGGGGCGTGGATGATCACCGGATCGGTCTGGGCCTGCGTCCTCGCCCACGCCACGGTGAACGGCGCCGCCTTCTTCGGCCCCTTCGGCGCCGGACGCGCTCAGCGGGGATAGACCTCCACCTCCGCCGCCTTGAAGGACGCCCAGGCGCGCCCCCCCTCGGAAAGACCGAGATCACGGAGCGCTTGGGAAGTGATCTCGCCGATGAGCGGCGGATCCGAGGCGATCTCGATCCGCGCCGTCCCCTCCTCCGCGTCGATGGATCGGATCTCCCCGCAGAAGACGTTTCGCGCCGACGTGAGCGGCCGCTCCGTGGAGAGGGTCACCGAGTGCGGGTGCACGGCGGCGACCGCCGCGGATCGGTCCGGCAGACCGCACGGGGCGATCTGGATCTCCGCGGCGCCGGCGCGGAGCAGGACCCTTCCCTCTTCGCGGACCAGAGTCCCTTCGAACAGATTGAGACCGACGAGCGACGCGGTCCAACGGGACCGGGGCCGGCGGCGGATTTCGTCCGGGGAGCCGTCCTGGGTGAGACGCCCCTCTTCGATGATCAGCACTCTCTCCGCCGAAGTGAGCGCCTCGATCGGGTCGTGGGTGATCCGAATCGACACGCCGGGGAACTCGTCGAGCACGCGCTTCAGCAGGCGCATCGCGCCCTGCCGGCTCTCCACGTCGAGGGCGGCGAGCGGCTCGTCGAGGAGGAGCAGCTCCGGACGGACGGCGAGGGCGCGCGCCAGGGCGACCCGTTGCGCCTCGCCGCCGGAGAGCCCCGCCGGCTTCCGGTCCGCGAGGCCACGGATCCCGAAACGGCCGAGCCACTCCCCCGCCTCTCGCCGCGACTCCTCACGAGAAACGCCGCGGGCGCGGAGTCCGAACGCGACGTTCTCCCGGGCGGTGAGGGCAGGGAAAAGGAGACGGTCTTGGAAGAGCACGCCCACGCCGCGCCGGCGGGGCGGAACGCGAATCCCCTCCGTGGGCCGGTCCAGGATCCGGTCGCCCAACAGCACTTCGCCGGCGTCGATCCGGATCAGCCCGGCCAGCGCGCGGACCAGCGTGCTTTTGCCGGAGCCGTTCGGCCCCAGAAGCGCCATCGGTCTTCCGGCGGCGGCGCGTATGTTCACGGATAAATGAAATTCGCCGCACCGGACGGTCACGTCCGCGACGAGGCTCATCGGAAAGCCCCCTTTCCCCGCATGAGGGCGAGCACCACCAGGGAAACGGCGAGAAGAAGCAGGCTGAGGAGGATCGCACCTTCGTGGTCGGTCTGCAGCGTTTCGTAAACGGCGAGGGGGAGGGTTTGGGTGCGGCCCGGCAGGTTTCCCGCGAAGGTGATGGTCGCCCCGAATTCCCCCACGGCTCGCGCCCAGGCGAGCGCCGCGCCGGCGAAGAGGGAAGGGCGGATCGCCGGCAGGATGACGGCGCGAAGCACGGTCCAACGCGAGGCGCCGAGGGACGCCGCCGCTTCCTCCAGGCGCCGGTCGGTGGAGCGGATCCCCGCCTCCAGCGTGAGCACCAGGAAGGGAGAGGCGACGAAGGCGGCCGCCGTCACCGCGCCGGCGAGGGAGAAGGGGAGACCGACGCCGAACCGCTCGAGGACGCCCCCCAGGAGGCCCCGGCGGCCGAAGGCGGTGAGAAGCGCCACGCCTCCCACCACCGGCGGCAAAACCATGGGGAGCATCACGAGGGCGCGAACCAGGTTTTTCCCCGGGAAAGGGCGGCGGGCGAGAACCCAGGCGAGGGGGAAACCGAAGAGGAGGGAGAACGCCGTCGCCAAGAAGGAGACGATAAAGGAGAGACGGAGGGCGGCGAGGACCCTTTCGCCGCCGAGCCGGCCGATGTCGAGTGCGCCAGGCGCCCGGACGAGAAGACCCGCAAGGGGGAAAAGGTAGAAGGCGAGCATCAACATCGCCAGAAGGCCGAGGACCGCCCCGGAGGCGCCGTCGTCCCGCGCGCCGCCGCTCACGGCGTACCGAACCCGTGCGCCTCGAGAAGGGCTTGCCCCTCCGGCGACAAAAGAAAGTCGAGGAAAGCGCGCGCCTCCTCCGGACGCGGCGTGTCCGTGAGAGCGCCCGCCCAGTAGCGGGCGCGAACGTTCGCCCCCTCCGGGATCTCGATCACCTCGGTCCGGGAAGCCGTCTCCACATTCGCGTCGGTCGCGAAGACGATCCCCGCCTCCGCCTCGCCGAGGAACACCTTCGCCGCCACCGCCTTCACCGTCTCCTCGCGGGAGACCACGTTTCTCTCCGCCTCCTCCCGTATCCCGAGCCGGTCGAGCGCTTCGAGCGCGTAGGCGCCGGCCGGTACGCCGGGAACGCCGACGACCAGGCGGAGCCCCGGCCGGGCGAGGTCGGCCGCCGTTTCGACGGCGCCGGGATTGCCGGCGGGGACGAGGACGATCAGCCGGTTCGTCGCGAAGGAGACCGGCTCCCCGATCCGCCCCGCGTCGATCACGCGGTCCATCTGAGCGCGGTTCGCCGAAGCGAACAGGTCCGCCGGCGCTCCCTCCACGATCTGTGTCGCCAGTGTGTGGGAACCGGCGAGATTGAGGGTCACCCGCGCGCCCGGATGAACCGTCTCGAAGGCGGAAGCGATTTCGCGGAACGCCTCGGTGAGGGAGCCGGCGGTGAAAACGATGATTTCGGTCCGCGTCCCTTGCCCCCCTCCCCCGCCGCAGGAGAGGAAGAGAAGAGACGCGAGCGAAAGCAGGGCGCCCCGTCCGGTCGCCGCGCGGATTCTCTTACAGATACTCATTCAATATGTCCTCGGATAGATCGTAGTGGGAGCCGTGCCAGCACACCGTCCCCTTCTTGAAGATCACCATCTGGGGCGAGGCGTGAGCGATACCGAGACGATCCGTAATCCCCCGGGCGAGGGCCCTCTCCGCGACCACATCCAAGCGCGCCACGCGGATCGTTGCCCCCCCCTCCCTCTTCTCGAGCCAATGACGCAGCTCCGTTTCGGCGGTCCGGCTCACCGGACAGACCGGGCTCTTCTTTAAAAGAAGCACGGGGGCTTCCCGGCTCGCCTCACGAAGCGCCCTCACCGCCTCGTCCGGGTCCTCCGGCAACCGCAACGATTCGTTCACACCCGATCCTCCCATCGGCGCCGGCGATCGCCGCCGCGCGCTCCGAGTGTAGCCCAACCGGGGGGAACGCGCGAGTCAGCCGCCGCTCCGGCCGCAGCGCCACCGGAAAACGAGAACGAGCCCGAAGAAGGCGAGCAGACCCGCCGCGCCCGCCCAGGAGCCGGCCCATCCGGAGCCGACTCCCTCCGGCGCGCCCCCCCGAACGAAGGCGACGGCGGCGACGGCGACGCCGAGCAACCCCTCACCGCCCACCAGACCGGAACCGAAGAGAACGCCCCTCTCGCGCCGGCGTCCCCGTGTCTCTTCGTCACGGGCGGTTTTCTCCAGGCTGCGGCGGAGCGCGCCGCCGAGAAAGACCGGCACCATGGTGGTCACCGGCAGGTAAACGCCCACCGCGAAGGGAAGGCTCGGGATCCGGAGAAGCTCGCAGAGGACGGCGATCCCGGCGCCGATCCCGACCAACCCCCAGGGGAGGGAACTCTGCAACACACCCTCGATCACCAGTTTCATCAACGTCGCCTGCGGCGCCGGCAGATCGTCGGTGCCGAACCCGTAGGCGCGGTCGAGGAGGAGCACGGCGAGGCAGACGAAGAGCGCCGAGGTGATCACGCCGAGCAACTCGCCGATCTGCTGCTTCCGCGGCGTGGCGCCGAGGAGAAAGCCGGTCTTCAGATCCTGGGATGTGTCCCCGGAAATAGAGGCGGCGATGGCGACCACGCACCCCACGGAGAGCGCCGCCCCCTTCGCCGTGTCGTCGGTCCATCCGAGGAGGTAGAAAATCCCCGCCGTGCCGAGGAGCGAGGCGATGGTCATGCCGCTGGTCGGGTTGGAGGTGACCCCCACGAGACCGACGACTCGGGAAGCGACGGTGACGAAGAAGAAGGCGAAAACGGCGATCAGCACCGCGGCGAGCGGCCGGAGCGCGCCGGGGACGCCGCCGCCGAAGAGGTTCGGCACGACGGCGAGCCCGATCACCAGAACCGCCGTGCCGGCGCCGACGAAGCGGAGGGGGAGGTCGTCGCCCGTGCGCGGCGCGGCGCCCGCCCCCTCACCGAGCCGGCGGCCGATGTTTCGCGCCCCCACACGGAAACTCTCGATCATCACCGGCACGCTCCGCGCCAAAGTGATCAGCCCCGCCGTGGCGACCGCGCCCGCGCCGATGTACCTCACGTAACGATGCCAGATCTCCCCCGGCCCCATCTCCGCGATCCGCTTCACCATCTCCGGGTAGAGAGGATCCGGCCGCCCTTCGCCCCAGACGGCGAGCGCCGGGATGATCACCAGGGAGGAGAGAAGCCCGCCTCCGACCATCACCGCGCCGATCCGCGGCCCCAGAATGTAGCCGACGCCGAAGAGCGCCGACGAGAGGCTCATCCCCAGCTCCCCCTTCTTCAAGAGGGGGACGGAAAAGCGCACCTTGTCCGGGAAGAGACGGAGCCACTCCACGAGCAGCTTGAACCCCGCCCCCGCGGCGAGACCCCAGAAGACGTTCCCCGCGCGCGCCCCGCCCACCTCGCTCGCCACGAGCACCTCGGCGCAGGCGGTCCCTTCGGGATAGGGGAGCCGGCCGTGCTCCCGCTCGATCAACAGCCGCCGGAGAGGGATCATGAAGAGAACGCCGAGGAGACCGCCGAAGAGGGCGAGCAGGGTCATCCGGATCAGCGTCGGATCGAGCCCCCAGAGGAAGAGCGCCGGCAGCGTGAAGATGACGCCGCTCGCCACCGAGCTGGAGGCGGAGCCGACGGTCTGGGAAAGGTTCGCCTCTAAAAGGGTGCCGCGCATGCCGGCGGCGCGGAAGGCGCGGAAGAGCGCGACCGTCATCACCGCCACCGGGATGGACGTGGAGATGGTGAGCCCCGCCTTGAGGCCGAGGTAGGCGTTCGCCGCGCCGAAGAGTACGCCGAAGACGATCCCCGCCGCCGCCGCCTTGAAGGTGAACTCGGCGGGCCGCTCGCCGGCGCCGATCCAGGGGCGGTAGCTCTCCCCCTCCGGCGTCGGTTCGAAGGCTTCTCGTCCGAGCCCCTTCGATTCGCTCATGCCGGTCTCCCTCCCCGGATCGCCGGCGGGCCGGTCAGGCCTGCCGCTGCCGCCCCCCCTCCCACTTCTTCCAGAAGGAGGGGAAGAGAAGCACCAACACGGTGAACAGTTCCAACCGGCCGAGGAGCATGCAGAGGGTGAGGAGCAGCTTCCCCGCCGCGGGCACGTGGGCGTAGTGATCCGTCGGTCCCACCTCGCCGAGCCCGGGGCCGATGTTGCTCAGGCAGGCCACCACCGAGGCGCCGGCGGTGATCAGATCGAGCCCGAGGGCGGCCATCAGGAGCGAGGAAACGACGAAAATTCCGATGTAAAGGGCGAAGAAGCCGAGGATGCTCTGCATCACCGCGTCCGGAACCGCCTTGCCGTCCAGCTTGAGGATGCGCACACCGCGCGGATGGTTCAGGCGGAAGAGCTGCACGTAGGCGTGCTTGACGAGGAGAAGCACGCGCACGTTCTTCATGCCGCCGCCGGTGGAGCCGGCGCAGCCGCCGAGGAACATCAGCGTGATCAGGATGTACTGTCCGAGCACCGGCCAGCGCTCGAAATCGGCTGTGGCGAAACCGGTGGTGGTCATGATGGACGTGACCTGGAAGGCGGCGTGGCTGGCGTTGGTGCCGGCGTCGGGATAAATGCGGCGGTTCAGAAACGCCATGGCGACGAAGGCGACGAGGAGCACGCCGCCGTAGAAGAGAAATTCCTGGCTTCGGAAGTAAGAGCGGAAGCGTCCGCGGAGCGCCATGTAATGGAGAGAGAAGTTCGCGCCCGCCATCACCATGAAAAACGTGATTACGCCGTTGATGTAGTGGCTGTCGTAGGCGCCCACGCTCGCCGAACGGGTGGAGAAGCCCCCGGTGGCCATTGTGGCGAAGGCGTGGCAGACCGCGTCGTGAAAGTCCATCCCGCCGGTCATCAGCAGGATCGTCTCGGCGAAGGTGAGGAGAAAATAAACCCCCCAGAGCAGCTTGGCGGTGGTCTGGATCCGCGGGCTGAGGCGGTCCGCAGTCGGGCCCGGCACCTCCGCCTCGAAGAGCTGCATCCCGCCGACGCCGAGGAAGGGGAGGATGGCGATGGAGAGGACGATGATCCCCATCCCGCCCAGCCAGTGGGTCATGGCGCGCCAGAAGAAGATGCTCTCCGACAGGCCGTCGAAATCGGTCACCACGCTCGCCCCGGTGGTGGTGAAGCCGGGCATGGACTCGAAGAAAGCGTCGATCATGTTGGGAATCGCCCCGGAGAAGACGAAGGGAAGCGCGCCGAAGAGGGCGAAGGCGATCCAGCCGAAGGTGACGATGCCGAACCCCTCCCGGTAGCTGATCTCCTCCTCCCGGCGGAAGAAGAGAAAGAGGAAGCCGCCGGCGGCGAGGGCGAGCGCCGAGGAGAGGACGAAGGAGTCCCAATCCCCGTCCCGGTGGAAGAGGGCGAAGGGGATCGGCGTGAGCAGCATGACGCCCAGGAAGAGGAGCAGGCCGCCCAGCATCTTGCATGTGGAGCGGATGTTCATGGTCAGGCGAAGAACTTCTCGACCTGCGTCACCGACCCGGGGAGGGTGAAGGCGATCACGTGGTCCCCCGCCTCGAGGTGATCCTCGCCGGTGGGGATAAACACGTCCGGCCCGCGCACCACGGCGCCGATGATCGCTCCATGGGGGAACCGCAGGTTCTTTAAGGGTTTGTTCAGGATCGGGCTGCCGGAGGGAACGATCGTCTCGGTCACCTCGGCGTTGCTCTGGTCCAGCACGGTCACGTTCAGCACGTCCCCCTTCCGCAGATACTTCAGGATCGCGCTCGCGGTGGCGACCCGCGGGCTGATACAGGCGTCCACGCCGAGCGTGGGGGCGAGGTTGAGAAGCGCCGGCGAATTCACCAGCGCCACCGCCCGTTTCACGCCGTACTGCTTGGCGAGAAGGGAGAGCAGGATGTTGGAGGTGTCGTCCTGCGTGACGGCGATGTACACGTCCCCGTCGGCGATCCCCTCGTTCCGGAGGGTGTCCACGTCGGTTCCGTCGGTGCAGAGGATCAGCACGTTGTCGAGGCGGTTCGCCAGATCCCGGCATTGATCCGGATTCCGATCGATCACCTTGACGCGGCACCCCTCCTCGGCGAGGCGGCGCGCCACCGTGTGACCCACCCTTCCTCCGCCGAGCACGAACACCTTCCGGGACTGGCTCTTCTCGATGCCGAAAAGATAGTTCACGGAAGAAAGATCCGATTTGTTACAGACGAAATAGATCGTGTCCCCCGCTCGGATCACGTCCTCGCCGCGCGGAATGATCGTCTTGTCGTTCCGGGTGATGGCGGTCACCACCAAGCGATAGACGCCGCGGATGTCTCCCAGGTCGCGGAGGGAGACCCCCGCCACCGGGTTTTCCGGGCCGATCTGCAGCCCCAAAAAGATCACGCGGCCGTCGGCGAACTCCGCCACCTCCGTGGATCCGGTGTGGGAGGAGAGGCCGTAGATCTCCTGGGCGACCACGCTCTCCGGATTGATCAGAAGGTCGATGCCGAGGCTCTTCTCGTTCAGCGGCCCCTCGGGGCGCGTGTAGTCCAGGTTCTTGACCCGGGCGATGGTGCGCGGGATTTGGAACTGGCGGGCGAGCAGGCAGGCGACCAGGTTGATCTCGTCCTGGTTGGTGACGGCGATGAAGAGGTCCGCCCCCTCCGCACCCGCCTCACGGAGGGTGTCGGCGGAGAGCCCGTTGCCGAGCACCACCAGGGCGTTCACCTTCTCCTTGAGGGTCCTCTGCTTCTCCGGATTCCGGTCGATGACGGTCACGTCGTGGCCGGTGCGGGAGAGATGGTCGGAGATGTGGTAACCCACTTCTCCGGCGCCGATGATGATCGCTTTCATTCCGGTTCCACTCCCCCGACGTGAACGAGACGCCCGTGATTGTATCGGCGCAAGAGACGCCGTTGCAAGGAGAAAAGCCGCCCCGGCCGGCGGCTTGCTTTAGGGGTGATTTATCGGATCGGTCTCGGGAAAAGACGGCGGTCCGGCGCCCCTAACGCTCCGCGAGGGCGTCCCCTTCGGCCAGAACCGCCGCCGCTCCGAGGAGCGGTGTCCTGCGGTTCAGGATGATGAAGACCGGGACCTTCTCCAGGAAGGGGGCGAATCGCCCCTTGTCCAGGAACGAGCGGGTGAAGCCCCCCGCGGCGAGACGCTCCCGTATCCGGGGGGCGATGCCGCCGCCGAGGTAGACGCCGCCGGTGGCGAGAATGCGGAGCGCCTGGTTCCCCGCCTCGGCGCCGAGGAGGGAAATGAAGAGGTCGAGCGCATCGCGCGAGGCGCGGTCGGTGCCGTCGAGGCCGCGACGGGTGACCACCGCCGCCGGGTCCTCGCGCTCCATCTCCGCGCGGACGGCGGGGTTCTCGGGCGCTCCCGCGCGCGCGACGAGAAAGCGATAGATCCGGGCGAGCCCGGGACCGGAGAGAACGCGCTCCACCGAAACCCGCCCGCCGACGAGGGGGCGCATGTGGAGAAGCAGATCCCACTCCCTCTCGTCCCGGGGGGCGAAATCGGCGTGCCCCCCCTCGGTGGGGAGGACGCGCGTTCTCCTCCCGTCGCGAATGAGGAACGCCTCGCCGAGACCGGTCCCGGCGCCGATGAGGGCGATCGGCCCCTTCGGATCGGGCGCCCCCTCCTTGAGCGCGTGGAGATCGTCGGGGACGAGAAGGGGGATGCCGTATCCGGCGGCGTCGAAATCGTTGATGATCCTCAGGCGATCGACGCCGAGCCCGCGGGAGAGTTCGCCGCCGTCCACGGGCCAGGGGAGGTTGGGCCCGATGCAGCGCCCCTCCGCCACCGGACCGGCGACGCCGAAGCAGGCCGCCTCGGGGCGCGCCTCCTCCCCGCCCAGAAAGGCGCGCGTCATCGGGAGGAGCCCCTCCCAATCGGCGGTGGCGTAGCGCTCCTCGCGCAGAAAGCGGGGGCGTCCGCCGCCGATCTCCGCCGTCGCGAGAAGTGTTTTCGTTCCGCCGACGTCGCCGACCAACACGCGCATCGTCAACCCTCGATTCCGGCGCGGATCGCCCGGATCCCGGGAACCGCGTCCCCCGCGATGTGCAGGCGGAGCACGCGGCGGCCGTGCGCCTCGAGCGCGCCGAGGTCGCCCAGCGCCTGCGCCCTCTCGAGCACGCCGAAACTCCAGGGAAGGCCGGGTATGGTGAGGTCCCTCTCCGCCTCCGCGGTGATCTGCAGGAAGACGCCGCTGTTCGGGCCCCCTTTGTGGAACTGGCCGGTTGAATGGAGGAAACGGGGACCGAAGCCGACGGTGACCGCCGCGCCGGTTCGGCGCGCAAGGGAGGCGCGGAGCGCGCGAAGCTCCTCCTCGATCGCATGGGACGGCGGCAGATAGGCGAGAAGAGCGACGTAATCGCCCGGCCGTACGCGTGAGAGATGGGCGTCGATCCACGGAACGATCGCGTCCTTCTCCCCCGCTCCGGCGAGGCCGCCGTCGCCGTGGAGACGGATCCCCCCCTCCTCCGCGAGCGCGGGGCTCTCCGGGAGCGCCCCATCCTTTTCGAAGCGCCCCAGCGCGGCGCGGGTGAGGTCTTTGCTCTCCTTCACGTTCGGTTCGTCGAAGGGGTTGATCTCCAGAAGCGCGCCGGCGACGGCGGTGGCGACCTCCCATCGGAAGAACTCCCCCCCCAGGTCGTAGCGGTCTTCGAGGAGAAGGGTGATCACCGGGTGCCCTTCCTTTTCGATGGCGCGGACTCGCCCGTCCACGTCCCCCTCTTCCTCTCCCGCGAGTCGAAGACGTACGAAGAGGCGGTCCGGCCCGTACGCGCCCGGCTCGCCGAGGGGCTCGCCGTCGACGGGTAGGATCCCCCGTCCCTCCTTGCCGGTGCTCTCGGCGACCAACTGCTCCACCCAACCGCCGAAGGAGCGGATCGCCGGCGAGGCGATCAGGGTCAGCTTGTCCCGCCCCGCGCGGGCCGCCTCGGCCATCACCGCGCCGAGCCAGAGCCCGGGATTCTCGCGGGCCCGCGCATGCGGTCCGGAGGCGCGGGCGACGGCGTTCGCGCGCTCCAGAAGAAGCTCCAGGTCCATGCCGAGAAGCGCCGCCGGGACGAGCCCGAAAAGGGAGAGGGCGGAGTAACGCCCTCCGATGTCGGGAGGGTTCAGAAAGACGCGGCGGAAGCCCTCCTCTTTTGCCAGTTCCTCGAGAGGGGAGCCGGGGTCGGTGATGGCGACGAAGGCGCCCGCGTCGCGGACGCGGCCGTAGAAGTATCGGAAGAAGGCGTCCACCTCGGCGGTGCCGCCCGACTTGGAAGCGACCAGGAAGAGGGTGCGGCCGAGATCGACGGCGCGCTCCGAGGCGAGCACCGCCGCGGGATCGGTGGAATCGAGAACGCGGAGCGCCGGAAACCCGCCGGCCGGACCGAAGGTGCGGGCCAGGAGATCGGGGCAGAGACTCGAGCCCCCCATTCCGAGGAGGAGGACGTGATCGTAATCGCCTCTCGCTTCCTCGGCGAACTCCTCGAGATCGCCGATTTTCTCTTCCATCGCCTCGACCACGTCCAGCCATCCGAGACGATCGATGATCTTGGCGCCGACCGCCCGGTCCTCCTTCCAAAGGGTGGAATCCTTGTTCCAGAACCGGCGGGCGAACCCCGCCGCCTGCATGGCGTCCAAGCGGGCGATGATCGCGCCGGCCAGCTCTTCGGACGAAGAGAACTCGGTCATGAGGGCCACCCTCCCAAAAGGGGATTCTCTGCATAACGCCGCGGCGCCCGCGGCGGGACGGGTTCACACAGGGAAACGTAACCAACGCGGCGCGATGGGAAAAGGGAAAAGGTCGGGAACCGGCCGGTCACTTCACGATTCCCGAGAGAGCCTTTCCACCGGGAAGAACGGGGAGATCAAGAAGACCGGAACGGGAAAAACGGAAGAAGACTTCTCACGGGGGCGGAAGGACTCACCCCCGCTCCAGGCGGGAGGTCGTCGGTCGATCGATCGCTACAGCCACCGGATCGCGCTCTCACGATCTTGAAAGATCTTCACCATCCATCCGCGGTTCACGCACACGCTTTCGAAGAACTGTACCATCTTCGTCGATGTGGACGATTCCGGTTCCAGAATGGCTATACGGCTTTCATGCAGATCGCCCTTCGAAGGATAGATCTTGTTCGGTACGTCGTAGATGTCGAAGGTGGCCGATTCGTCGGTTTTCACTGTTCTCGTGTCGATCAGGAACTTGGTGACGCCCTTTTTTTTCCCCAGGTCGATTCGAGCGACGGCGGCTTTCTTGATTTCTTCGCCGGTTGTTACACCGGAATACGTCAGTATGATGATCCCCAATTCCTCGTTGCATTCAACGGTCCATGTCATCATCGGTTCTCCCATCCATGCGGCCGCCGAGCCGCGATCGCGGGGCCGAGCTTTTCCACCTCGGTGATGAGGCGATCGTTCTTCTCGAACGCCGAGTCACCGAAGGAAACTCCCGGGATGACCGGTGCCCCCACGATCCACGCAAAGAACATCCGCTGCTCTTTCGCGAAAACTGTCGGAACCATCCCTGATCAATGTAGCGCATTCCTTTCGAGGATGCGTACCACTTTCCCGAGTACCATCGGATAGAATCCCTCTCTTCCGCAACCCAGGAAGGAGACCGTCGACTTGACTCCGTTTTCGCCGCGTTTCCGCGGGAGTTTCTCTCCTCCTACCCCGCGCCGAAGAAGCGGGCGGCCATCGCCGACTGGTACGCCCCCAGCCCGCCGAGGATCAGCACGGAGAGGAAGAGGAGCGCCCTCTGGAAGCGCGGCCCGAGGAGTGAGGCGCTTCCGAAGGCGAGAATCGAAAGGGCGAGCATGGAAACCATGACCGAGTAGAAGGCGACCACCACCGCCGCCCCCTGGCCCGGCGATTCCCGCCACGCCGTCATCACCGCCGGCCCGAGGATCAGCGCCCAGCCGAGGTACGGATTGGGATTGAGGAGGTTCACCAGCGCCGCCTCGAAGAGGGTGCGCGGCGTTCGGTCGCCCCGCCGCGGGACGAGGTCCTCCTTCCGCCGCCACTGCCGGAAGGCGCGCGCGGCGAGAAAGAGAAGGAGCGCGCCCCCCGCCGCGCGGAGAACGTTCTGCGCGCCCGGCGAGAGGCGGCCCAATACCAGGAGGGCGAGAAGGGCGATCGGACCGTCGCTGAGGAGCGGGGCGAAAGCGGCGGGAAGAGTGCGCCGCCAGCCGATGGAGGCGACCCGGGAGAGAAGATACGCCTGCAACGGTCCCGGCTGCACCGCCGCGGCGAAGGCGAGCCCGCCGCCGATCAGGATCTGTTTCGTCACGAAACGCGCACTTTCGTCTACAACCAGCGGATCGCGCTCTCCCGGTCCGAAAACACCTTCACCGCCCACCCGCGGTTCACGCAGACGCTTTCGAAGAACCGGACCATCTCCGACGATCGGGACGATTCCGGTTCGAGGATGGCGATGCGGCTGTCCCGCTGATTCCGTTCCGCTGGATAGAACTTGTCGGGAAGATCGAAGAGATCGGAGGTGGCGGATTCATCGGTCACCACCGCCGTCGTGTCGATCAGATACCGGTCGACGCCCTTCTCCCTGCCGAGAGCGATCCGTGCGACGGCGGCCTCCTTGATATCTTCGCCGGTGCTCACGCCGGAGTAAGTGAGGATCACGATGCGCAAGGAGTCATCAAAAGCCACGGTCCAGGTCATTGCCGTATCTCGCGTCGAAAAGGCCACGAAACCGCGAACGCGGGGGGAGCGTTACACCGTCGCGTCGACGGGACTTCAGTTCTTCTTGGATGCCGCGAAACCGAGGAAAATACCGAGTACGACCAGCGCGCCGACGACATAGGCGGCGACCATCAGGTGTTCCTTGGCGAGAACGGCCAAAATCACGACGATGACCATCGAGATTCCGGCGATGGTTCCCGCGATTCCCACGAATGGACCGGCTTTGTCTTCGCTCATTCTCACCCTCCGGGTTTTTTCACACATTCACTTCGAATCGTCCGGGGGACCCATCCCGGAACGGTCATCAATTATGCCCGATCTCCGGCCGGTTGTCCCGCACTTCTCTTCCCTCCCCGGATCAGGAGCCAGAGGCAGAAGGCGAGCTCGCCGACGAGCGGGGCGGCGTAAACGGGCGCGACCGCTCCGGCGGATTCCGGGAAGAGGAAGAGGGTGAAGCTCCCGACGAGGTAACCCGCCCCCGCGAGCGCCATCAGAACGCCGAGAATACTCGGGAAGGAGGAGGAGCGAAGAAGCAGGGCGCCGAGCGCCAGGCAGTGGACGCCGAAGAAGACCAACCCCAGGTCGTAGCCGTGCCGGTGCAGATCGAGGAAGAGGAGCGCCAGGGCGTGCAGCCGGTCCGGGGCGAAGGCCGCGAAGGAGCCGGCGCCGCCGAGGATGAGCAGCGGGGCGAGGAGGTTCAGCAGGTTGGCGCCGTAGATCGCCGTTCCGGTCAGGCGGAAAGCGGCCGCCGTCAGGGAAAGCGCCTTCCCCGCCGGGCGGAGCATGAAATAGAGAAGCGCCGCCACCGCGACGTCGCAGAGAAAGACGACCAGATCGGCGGCGAAACCGATCCGGAAGAGCCGTTCCGCGCCGGCGATGTTCGCCGCCGTCGCCGCCGCGTCTCCCCGGACGATGAGCGGGGCGCGGACCGCCAGCTCGCTGAAGAGCCCGAGCGCGATGATGACGAGATAGAGGACCCCCGTGATACGGGCGTGGGGAACGGTCCGGGAAGGCGAAACGTCGGCGGCGGTCATGATTCCCCTCGCTTTCCGGGAGCGGTGAAAACCGAGTGGTTCCGGCGGGCGTTCCCGGCGGAACGGCTCATCCACTCAATATATATGCTCCGTCCCTTCCCCGCCCTTCCCGCCACGGGCCTCGCCGCCCCGGGCGGGCGCCGGCGGCCGGGCTTTCTCTTCCCTACAAATGCTGATCGACGAGGATCGGATTGCCGTCCGGGTCGACGACGACGAGGCTCGCCGGGCCGGAACCGCTCTCGTCCGCCTCCCGCTCCAGGGAGACTCCTTCCTCCTTCAACCGCCTCTGGATCTCGCGCACGTCGCCGAACGATTCGAGTTCGTTCGCGTTCTGGTCCCATCCCGGGTTGAAGGTGAGGATGTTCCTGTCGAACATTCCCTGGAAGAGCCCGATCAGGGCGTCGCCGTTCTTCAGGATGAGCCAGTTTTGCGAGGCGTCGCCCCCGAAGACGTCGAATCCGAGCTTCTCGTAGAACGCGCGGGACGCCTCCAGATCCTTCACCGCCAGACTGATCGAAAACGCGCCGAGTCGCATCCGCCCTTCCTTTCTTCGAGAAGAAACGCCTCTCCGGCCGCCGTTAATCCGACCGCCTTCCCCTTCGTCCCCTCCTCATCATCACCTTCTTGATCAGCCGGATCCACATCCCCGTGAAGGGACCTTCCATGTCCCTCGCCACGTCGGCGAGCCGGTCCGGGATCGGGATGTTCTGGGGACACTTGTCGACGCATTGGCCGCAGCGCACGCACTGTGAAGCCATCGTCGGCTTGTCGGTGGTGACGCCGTTCATCAGCAGGTAGGTCATCCGGGCGCGGCGATCCCGAAAGGCGTGCCGGGAGTTGTAGTAGTCGAAACAGGAAGGGATGTTCACGCCCGCGGGACAGGGCATGCAGTACTGGCAGCCGGTGCAGCCGACCTTCATGGCCCGCCGGAATTCCGCCGCCGCCTCGTCGACCAGCCGCAGCTCGCCCTCGCCGAGGGAGTCCGGCTCCGCCTCGGCCGCGACCGCCAGGTTCTCGTCGATGTGCGCGTCCACGTTCATCCCCGAGAGGACCGTGGTCACCTCCGGCCGGTTCCAGATCCAGCGAAGGGACCACTCCGCCGGCGTCCGCCGGCGCTCCGCCCGCTCCCAGATCTTTTTCACCGACGGCGGCGGGGGCTTGGAGAGGTTGCCGCCGCGAAGCGGCTCCATGATCATCACCGCCAGCCTTTTCGACGCGGCGTACTCCAGGCCGGCGGTCCCCGCCTGGTTCCCCGTGTCCAGGTAGTTGTACTGGATCTGGCAGAAGGTCCAGTCGTAGTCGTCGACGATCCTGGGGAAATCCTCCGCCGACCCGTGGAAGGAGAAGCCGGCGTTCCGGATCCGCCCGTCCGCGAGGGCGCCCTCCAGGAACTCGATCACTCCGTGCTTCTTCGCCTTCTCCCAGAGTTCGCCGTTCAGGGCGTGGACCAGGTAGTAATCGATCCGGTCGGTCCGCAGCCTGTCCATCTGTTCCGCCAGGATTCCGTCCATCTCCTCCTTGGAGCCGGTCAGCCAGTGGGGGAGCTTGGTGGCGATCTTCACGTCGTCCCGGCGGCCGTTCCTCTCGAGGACCTTGCCGAGGAAGGGCTCGCTCCTGCCGCCGTGGTAGGGGTAGGCGGTGTCGTAGTAGTTGACCCCCCGGTCCATGGCGCGGAGGATCTGCCGCTCGGCGAGTTTCTCGTCGATCCGCTGCATCCGTCCCGGGAAGCGCATGCAGCCGTAACCCAGAACGGAGAGCCTCTCCCCGTTTTTCGGCACTTCACGATAGAGCATCGGCAAAACCTCCGAACGGGCGGTCGTCTCCGCGAACGGTTCTCTCGGGAGGAACAGTACACGACTCCCGGTCCGTCGTGCCAGAAAGGAGCCTCTTTTTCGGGGCGGCGGGCCTACCCACGGAGGAAAACGGAATTTTTTGGCGTGAGGGAACCGGGGAGGAGAAAGGGAAGACGGTCGGGGGTCCTCACAGGTCAACGAAGAGCCCGAACGATCCCACCGTCTTTTCCCGATCTCCGGGATAGCGTTGGGTGTGATAGGTACTATGCCAATTCATCCCACCGATTTCGCCGCAAAGCGAGAACCGGCCGATCCGGAGCCTGAGACCACCGCCCGCCCAGACGAATAAACCTTCGCCGTCCCAGAAATCGTCTTCCCCTTCCGCGCCACAGATGGTGAGATATCCGCCTCCCGCGAATACGTAAGGCCGCAGGGCTCCCAACCCGCGATTCGACTCGAGAACGACGCGGGCGCCGCAGGAAAACGCCCTGATCAAGTAGGAGGCGTGTACCTGTACCCTCGCCGGTCCCGTGACGGCTCTATCCGCCGTCAACGCCAACAACTGCGGAGCGCCCGCCACGAGCCCGATTCGCGTCGGGTGTTCCCACTCCTCGGACCCGGCCGCGGCGATCATGCTTGGAATGAAGAGAGGAAGAAAGGCGCAGACGATCGCGAGAGAGGGAAAACGTGAGCGCCCATCTCGCCGCTCTTCGGAACCGCACGGAAAACACGAACGATGGAACCCGCCGGACCGCATAATGAATCCCTCCAACCTCGGGACAAGACCGATCCGTTCCCTGTTGCGCAGTCAACAACACGTTGCTGCAATCACTATACCCCAATTCCGTGAAGTCTTCCGGGATGCGGCTCCGGCGAGGCTCGGTATTCGCGTTTCCGATCGAGGAATCGACCTAATCGCCGCTTTCCGCGGCTTCCCGGGCTCGTTTCGCGGCGTTCGCCCGCGCCCGTGGTTGTTCGGCCGGCCGGACCCGGTGCGGGTCGTCCCGGCCCGGCTTCGTCTCAGCCGGAGCGGCGGCGGGCTCGGAAAGAGATTCCTCGGCGGGCCCGCCGGCGGGTTCCTCCACCATCCGGATCTGCTCCTTCGCCGCCATCGCCTTGATCTCCTCGATCGTCGCCCACTCGGTGTCGCGGCCCCTTTCCCGGAGCGCCTCCTTCACGCGCGCGAGATTGGCCTCCCCTTTTTCGATGATCTCCCGGGGCGTCATCCCGTTTAGTCCCATCGCCGATTCGGTCAACGCCTCCACGGTGCCGGGAGGACCTCCCACCAGGGTCGTGGTGACGGCGGCCTCGAAATCGAAAGCCATGACCGCAATGGCGTCCAAGAACCGCTCCCTCTCCCCCGCGCTCATCCTCTTCGCGAGCTGCGTCACGTTCCGGACGTACTCCTGGAGGGACGACGCCTGGAGCGGCGTGTCCATCGGATTCCGCGAGCAGGAGAAGGCGATCGGCGTGAGCGCGACGACAAGATACATGGACAAACGTTTTGCGATTCCGGCTTTCATCTCACCCTTTCTCCTCGCGAGGAGGAACGCACGTGACGGACTCCCCCGGTATGCCGCCGGCGGGCGGCGGAAGTAACCGCGCCCCGCCCCGGCGCCTTCACCGGAACCGATAGCCGATCCCGGCGACCGCGTAATGCAGCCAGGCGAAGGTGTAGACGCTGTCGTTGTCGGCGCCCCCTTCGAGCGTGCGGTATCCGGCGAACACGCGCCAGCCGGAAGGCCGTTCGTACGCGAGCCGGAGCGCGGCGTCGATCGCCCTCCCCTGGGGAGCGGCCGCGCCCAGCGCGTCCAGCGCGAGGGAGAAGCTCTCGTTGACGAGATACGCCCCGTGGAGATGAAGGAGGGGCACCAACCCGACGTTCTCTTTCGTCTCGGCGATCTCCCCCCGCTTCAGTTCGATCTCCGCGTCACGGACGAGAAGGGCGCCGCCGAGACCCCAGCGCCATTTCGCGCTCCGATGAAAGGTCCACCGATAGGTGACGCGATAGGTGTCGAACCGGTAGAGTCCCGTGACGGGCGCCCCCTTCTCGAAGGTCGACGCGACGAAAAACACCTCCCGATCGAGCGTCCCCGTCCCTTCGATCGAGAGGGGCGCGTAGGCGAGACGGAGGGCGTGCCGCTCGTTGAACGCGTAGGTCGCGTAAAGCCGGAACGAGGAAGCCGGCCCCTCGCCGGTCAATTCCGTCATGTCGAATTCGGTACCCTCGTCGCCGGGAATCCGCACGTCGTTCCGTCCGAACCAGACCGCTCCTCCCTCCGTTTCCAGGTCGACGGTCCCGGCGAGAACGGAACCCGCGAAAAGAAGCGGCAAGAGCGATCGAACGAGAATCATCGCGGACGATTTCATGGCCCTCATTTCCCCCTTCCCGCGTAATACCCGGCCGTCATCCCATAGAGAACGCGGTCGTCGAAACCGGACTCCCGCTTGTAGTACTTCTCCTGAATCCCTTCCCGCCGGTAGCCGCACTTCTCCAGCACCCGCCGGGAGCCGGCGTTTCCGGCGTAGCAATCCGCGGCCACCTTGTGCGCGCCCAGTTCCTCGAAGGCGAGGGCGGTCATCGACCGGCAGGCGGCGGTGGCGATCCCTTGTCTCCAGGCGTGGACCGGCAGCTGGAAACCGATCTCGTAGTTCCCCGGATGCAGCCTCACCGCGTCCACCCCGCACATTCCCATGAACTTGCCCGCGCCGTCCCGGATGACGATGGTGGGACATTCCGGCCACGTTCCTTCCCGGATCGCCTTCCCCGTGTTTTCGATGATCGGCCGGAAGTACCCCTCATACACCGCGTCCGGCGAAGGGGCGAAGAAGAGATATTCCACGACCGCCGGGGTGTTCAGCATTTCGACGATCTCCGGCATGTCTTCGCTCGTGAGGAGTGCCGCGCGGAGATCACCGCGCAGAGGCACGGAACGGCCGCGTTTCAGAGGTTCGAGGTTCATGAGGATTCCTTGCCCGCCGCGCCGGTCGCGGCCCGGCCTTCCTTCAGAGACGCACCACGGTGTCGCCGCGCTGCCTCATCTTTTGCATCCACATCTCCGCGAGGGTCTCCAGCTCCTCTTCGACATGCGACGCCGTTTCCTCTTCGTGTTCCAGCTCGTCGATGATCGAAAACCGGAAGGCGGACTCGCCCCGCCCGTTCCACAGCTCCTGCAGTTCCTTGTTTCGATGGCTCCCGAACTTCAGTTCCGCCCGATGGCGGTTGAACCGGGCCCGCAGATCGGTGGTGCAATCGAGGAAAACCTTTTCCTCTCCCTCGATCCGGATTTCATACACCCCCATCGGCTGCCTGGCCTCTTTGTAGGCCCTCTTGATCGCTCCCCTGTCCATCCTCGTCTTCTTTCTTTCAGAAACCGCGCGCGGAGGATCTTCCGCGCCCTCTTGCCGGCCGTCCGCCAGAAATCCCTCGTGAAAAACGACGGTTCCTTGGGGAACGGGTCCTCCGAAGGAGAGGACCTGGAAGACCTCCGGCGGCACTCCTTCGAGCACCATCTCCGGCGCGTTCTGGAAACCGAACCTCACGTAATACTTCGGATCTCCCACGAGGCAGCATCCCCGGGCGTTCCTGCTCTTCAGCCGGGAGAGCCCCTCCTCGATCAACGCCTTGCCGATCCCTTGCCGCTGGTATTCCGGCAGAACCGAGACGGGACCGAGGCCGTACCAGTCCGCCGTGCCGTCCGAAACGGTCACGGGGGAGAAGGCGACGTGCCCGACCACGCGGCCGTCCGACTCCGCGACGAGGGAAACCGTGAGCGCGCCGGCGGCGCGGAGCGCCTCGACGATGTACGGCTCCGTCTGGTTGCTGATCTCCATATTCTCGAAGGCGGCCGCGGTCACGTCGTGGATCGCGCCGGCGTCGGCATCCTTCTCGTCACGAATGATGATCTTTCGGTTCATCGGTTTCCTCTTCCCTTTTCAAACGGCCGGCGGCGGCGAAACGCTCCCCGGAGCCCTTCCTTCACGGCGTAGGCCCCGAGCGGAACGCGGCCACGCTCGCGGGAATCAAGCAGGATCACAGTATACACGAGTTTTTCGATGGCCACATCGGAGGTCGACGGGGACGAGGAGCGGTCATAAATGATCGTCTCTGAAAAGGGCGAGAGGCCGGAAAACGCGGGGACTCTCCCTCTCCACCCGGCCCTTCCGGCGTTCCTTTTCTGCCGGCAAAAAAGGAAACCGCACATTGTCCTGCTCGGCGATTCGAGAGGGCCCTCGGCGGGTTCACTGCTTGATCATTACCAGATACGAAAACGCGGTTCCACCGAGAACGGCGAGAAAGACTCCTGTAGCGAATCCCTCCGGGAGAAATACGAGAGGAACAACGGATAAGATCAGTGTAAGGACGAACACGGCGATTATATCCAAGTGCTCATCAGCAGCCGGCACCACAATCCTATGTAGTCCCGCTCCGCGAAGAAGACACCGGTGGCTCCCAACCCGGGTCTCGCCGCGTTCCTCCTTTCCACCCAACGGGCCGGCGGCTGAGCCGAGAGCGCGGAGGCGGGCCTGCCCGCCGGAGCGATCGACGGCTCCAACCGCCTGATGGGCCGCGCTTCGCGGCCCGAAAGCGGTTGGGAACAGCCGCCGCCCCGATGGATCCGACACGAAGCGTCGGATCCATCGGGCCACTTCAGCGGCAAGCCCCGGCGCGCTGGTTGCTTTGGCGATGCCTGGCAGCAACCCAACGGGCCATCTGATTGACTGCACGGTTTGCAACCAGCGTGACGGAAACGGCTTGGCCTCTGAATGTGGTGGTTCGGCATAGACCTATTTCTCCGATATTATAAATTCCGTGCAGTCCATTTTGCTTTGCCTTGGTAGGCTGTTCCGTGACACCGGTTCCATGAGATCCCGTGTCACACCGAGCAGGACAGGAATCTGGGGCATGCCGCACAAGAAACCCAGTCACTCGACATTCAGATGCCGTTGAGCCGTAAATTTTCCCTCTGTGATTGGCTCGCGGCTCGAATCCAACTGATTGATCAACATTCCGGAGAACGTTCCTTCCACAACGCCCCCGACCTCCCCATAAGCGGACACGGCAATGGTAATGGCTTCGGAGTCGTAGTTGTTGAAAGGGGGTTCGATGAATGAACAGGTAGCGCCGGCATCCTCGTCAAACTGTCCGGTGGCCGTGCCGGGAATCTCCATCATCAGGGTCCACTCGCTTTCGTCCCCGCCGCTCGTAACGCTGGTGCTGTTTTCACCCGGAAACGAGTTTGCGATGCAAGTCTTGCCGCTGTACTGCTTGCCATCAAACATGAAACTGACGCGACCGGCAACGACGCCGTCGCCGCTGGCCGGGCCACTGCCCTTCGCGCTGACGTTACCATTTTTGCCGCCATCGCCGCCGTTACCGCACCCGGAGCCCAGGCCGATCGCCAGCATGACGACTCCCCAGATGATGCCTGCGGAAAATGGACGCATCATGCTAAGATCCAATTTGCGACTACCCCACTGAACCCTCTTGGTGTCTTCGCCAAACGAGAACGCTCTCATTCTGTGTCCCTCCGTTTGTATCCTGTGTATTGGTGAGGTTTGCAATGCTGAATTCCTGGTTGTTGTGTTGTTCCCTCAAACCAGTCCTGATCCTCCTGCCGAACGGGCCGGCGGCTGAGCCGAGAGCGCGGAGGCGGGCTTGCCCGCCGGAGCGATCGACGGCTCCAGCCGCTTGATGGGCCGCGCTT
>JAFGGD010000035.1 GCA_016930695.1 Candidatus Eisenbacteria bacterium | reverse complement strand
GGGGCGGGCGGAGGTGGGTCGGCGAGCGAGAAGAGGGAGGATGCAGAGCATCCGGACCGTGCCCCGAAGGGAGACCGGCGGGGGAAGAGAATGAATCGATACCGATTCCAAGCGCCCCGGACTCCGAGAGGGATACCCCGTCCGTCCCTCTCCCCCCACCGTGCCCCGAAGGGAGAACGGCGGAGGAAGGGGCCGCGCCGCGGCCGAAACCCACCTCTAGAACTGCCGCTCGTACCGCTTTTTATCGAAAGGTTCCTTCGGGCGGGGATTCCAGTACGACTCCGCGGAACGATCGATCTTCCTGGAAAGGAGATCCTTTCCGAAAAGTCGCAGGAGAAGCCCGATGGGGGTGAAGACGACGTAGAAAAGTAGAATCAGGATGAGCCGCGTGTTGAACCAGCCGAGGGCGTGGGCCACCTTCATCAGAAGCCAGTGCGTGGGGCGGAGCGCCGCCGGGAGAAAGGCGAGCGAGAGCAGCGCGTAGGCGACCAAAGCGTAGAGCACGCGCGCCGAAACCGGGTGTCCCCTCCAGAGACGGATCGTCGCGATCGCCCCTAAAAAGACCGCCATCGCGATCCCGAACTTGCGCAGCTCCCTCCGCGTCGGCGCCGCCATCGCTCCCCTCTAATCCAGCTCGAACTCGGACCGCCAGTCCGAGTCCTCCTCGAGCGGTTTCTGCTCGCTCTTGTCGAGCAGGTAGTTGCCCATCACCAGGTAATCCATCTCGGTCCGCATAAAACAGGTGAAGGCGTGCTCCGGCGTGCAGACGATCGGCTCGCCGCGCACGTTGAAAGAGGTGTTGATAATCACCGGGCAACCGGTTTTGGCTCGGAAGGTGTCGATGAGACGATGGTATCGAGGATTCGTCTCTTTCTCCACCGTCTGGATCCGCGCCGAATAATCGACGTGCGTTACCGCCGGGATCTCCGAGCGGGGAACGTTCAGCTTGGCGATTCCGAAGAGGCGCTTTTCCCCGTCGGTCATGTCGATCCGCCGCTCCTTCCGCACCGGCGCCACCAGAAGCATGTAAGGGCTCGGCCTGTCGATCTCGAACCAGTCGCTCACCCGCTCCGCCAGCGCCGTCGGCGCGAAGGGACGGAAGGATTCGCGGTATTTGATCTTCAGGTTCATCACCGACTGCATCTTCCCGGAGCGTGAGTCGCCCAGGATCGAGCGGTCGCCGAGGGCGCGCGGCCCGAACTCCATCCGCCCCTGGAACCAACCGAGCACCTTCTCGCCGGCGATCAGATCGGCGGCGCGATCGAAAAGCTCGTCGTCCTCCAGCCGGTGGTAGGGAGCGCCCACGCCTTCCAGAAAGGCGCGGATCTCCCCGTCGTCGAACCCGGGACCGTAATAAGAACCGTTTTGCGAGTCCCGGCCCGGCGTGACGGTCCGCCCATTCTCCAGGTAGCGGTGCCAGACGAAGAGTGCCGCGCCGAGGGCGCCTCCCGCGTCTCCCGCCGCCGGCTGGATCCATATGTCCTCGAAGAGCCCCTCCCGCAGAATCCTCCCGTTGGCGACGCAGTTGAGCGCCACGCCCCCAGCGAGACAGAGGTGCTTCAACCCCGTCTCCCGGCGCACATGGCGCGCCATCCGCGTCATCGCCATCTCCGTCACCTCCTGCACCGACCGGGCGAGGTCCATCTCGCGCTGGGTGAGGGCGCTCTCGGGGCGGCGCGCCGGCCCGCCGAACAGCTCCTCGAAACGACGGCCGGTCATGGAGAGGCCGGAGAGATAGTTGAAATATTTCATATCGAGACGGAAGCTGCCGTCCTCTTTGAGGTCGATCAGCTTGTCCAGGATGACGTCCACGTATTTCGGCTCGCCGTAGGGGGCGAGGCCCATCACCTTGTACTCGCCGGAGTTCACCTTGAAACCGGTGAAGTAGGTGAAGGCGGAGTAGAGAAGCCCGATGGAATGCGGGAAGTGGATCTCCTTGTCGATGGCCACCGTGTTCCCGCGGCCCGCGCCGTAGCTGGTCGTGGTCCACTCGCCCACGCCGTCGATGGTGAGGAAGGCCGCTTCCTCGAAGGGGGACGGGTAGAAGGCGGAGGCGGCGTGCGACTCGTGATGATCCACGAAGAGGACCTCTCCCGCGTAGCCGAGTTCCTTCCGGATCGTCTCCTTCATGAAGAGCTTCTCTTTCAGCCAGAGAGGGACCGCCTTGATGAGCGACCGGACGCCGAGGGGCGCGGTCATCAGGTAGGTTTCCAGGATCCGCTCGAACTTGGTGAAGGGACGGTCGTAGAAGACCACGTAGTCCAGGTCGGCGGCGGTGATCCCCGCTTCGCGGAGACAGTAGGCGACGGCGTCGCTCGGGAAGCGAAAATCGTGCTTCTTCCGGCTGAAGCGCTCCTGCTGGGCGGCGGCGACCACCTCGCCGTCCCGCACCAGGCAGGCGGCGCTGTCGTGGTAGAACGCCGAAATCCCCAGGATGTGAATCGCGCCCATGATGCGGCTCCTCGTCTCGATCCCCCCGCTCCCTTCCTCGTATCGACAAGGGGACGGCCGGACCGGACCTTTCTTAAGTGTATTCTATTAAGGGGATTCACGGAAGCGCTTCCGGCCGGGGAATGACGGCTCCGGCGACGACCGGCCGGGGCGAAGAAGGCGGGTTCGGGGGGGCGTTCGCCGCCCGCGCGGGCGCTCCCGTGGACCGGACCGGACCGATCCCTTACCATGGGGGAAAATCAGGGAAGGAGCCCCATGATGCTGGAGAGAGAAAAATCCCTTCTGGTGGTGATCGACGTGCAGGAGCGCCTGCTCCCCGTTATGTCCGACCCGGATCGCGTGCTCGATCGCGCGGTGCGGGCGGTGAAAGGGTGCGCCGCGCTCGGCGTCCCGATCCTCGTCACCGAACAGGTGCCGGCGGCGCTCGGACCCACGGTGGAGGCGCTCCGGGAGGCGCTCGAACCGTACGAACCGATCACCAAGGACAGCTTCTCCTGCTGCGGCGAACGCGCCTTCGTGGAGGCGGTGGACCGGATCGACCCGCGCGAAGTGCTCCTCTCGGGGATCGAAAGCCATGTTTGCGTCTTCCAAACCGCGCGGGCCCTCATCGAAGCGGGCCGCCGCGTGCACATTCTTTCCGACGCCGTCGACTCCCGGGATCCGGAGAACCGCGCCGTCGCCCTCCGGCGGATGGAGAAGGAAGGGGCGATCCCGAGCAGCGTGGAGATGGCGCTCTTCGAGATGCTGAAAGGGGCGTCGGCGCCGGAGTTTCGAAAAATCGTGAAGATCGTCAAGTAGGACGGATGGCCCTAGAAGCCGAGAAAGAGCCGGGTGAAGAAGAGATAGATCGGGCTGATCACGAAACGGAAGAATCCGACGTAGAGAAGCCCGAAGATGATGAACATCCCGTACGGCTCGAGCTGGGCGAGCACGCGGCGGAGGCCGACCGGCGCGAAGGGGATGATCACCCGCGAGCCGTCCAGCGGCGGGATCGGAACCATGTTGAAGACGGCGAGGATGATGTTGATCGCCACGCCGTAGACGAGCATTGTGGCCACGAAACCGGGGCCGGTGATCCAGCCGAGGGCGACCGCGACTCGGAAGGTGATCGCCGCGAGCACCGCCAGGATGATGTTCGCCCCGGGGCCGGCGGCGCCGACCAATCCGATTCCCACGCGCGGGTTCCGGAAATTGCGCGGGTCGATGGGCACCGGCTTCGCCCAGCCGAAGAGGACCGGGCTCTGCACGATCATCAGGAAGAGGGGAAGCAGGATCGTTCCGAAGATGTCGATGTGCGGGATCAGATTGAAGGTGAGGCGCCCCGCGTCGCGCGCCGTCGGATCGCCGTTCTTGAGCGCCATCCATCCGTGGGCGATCTCGTGCAACACGATGGAGAAGAGAAGCACGAACAACTTGGGTAGCGCCTCGATCATGACAACCTCCCGGAATCCCATAAAAAATAAGGCTCTAGAGCCGTTTGCGCAAGGGGAACCCGCGCGGCCGGCCGGAGCGCGCGGCGGAAGGCCGGCCATCACGCCCCCCCCGCCGCTCGGTACGCCCGCGGCGGCCGCGCCATGGAGGTCCTCGTGAACGACCCCGACGTTTATACGGTGCTCGCCTCCGAAGGGTTCGCCGAAATCAAGGTGAAGGGATCCCGTTTTCTCGGATTCGCCTTTCCGATCCGCGACGCCGGGGAGGGAGCGGCGCGCGTCGAGACGCTCCGGAAAAAATACCACGACGCCACCCACGTCTGTTTCGGCTGGCGGATCGGCCACGGCGGGGGATACGAGCAGAAGGCGGCGGACGCGGGGGAACCCTTCGGCACCGCCGGCACGCCGATCGTACACGCCCTCGAACGGGTCGGAACAAGCGACGCCGCCGTCGCGGTGGTCCGCTACTTCGGGGGGGTGAAGCTCGGCACGGGCGGACTGATCCGCGCCTACGGCGAGTGCGCCCGCGAGGCGATCGACTCCGCGACGCGAACGACGCGCACCCTCCGCGCTCCCCTCGCCGTCCTCTTCCCCTACGCGCACGCCGGCGCCGTACTCCGTCTCGCCGAGAAGCACGGCGCCCGGACCGACGGGTCCGATTACGCCGAAGAGATCCGCCTCCTCCTCGCCGTCCCGGCGAGCCGCGTGGAACGCCTGAAGGAACAACTGATCGAGGCGACCGCGGGGGCCGTCCGTTTTCCGGGGGAGTGAGGCCGGAACGCCTCTCCCCTTTTTCCCGCGACCGCGTCGCTTCTTCGCGCGTCTAACCATCGGAACCGCTCGTCGACGAGAAAGGACCGGCTTGCGCGAATTCGAAGAACGATTGTCCGAGATCTATCCGGGCGCGATGCGTTTCGCCCGCGGCCTGGAGGGATCGGAGACCGACGGCGACGACCTGCTGCAGGACGCGCTTCTGCGCGCCTGGCGGGCGTACCCGAAGCTCCGCGATCCGGATCGATTCCCGGCGTGGCTCTACGCGATCATTCGCAACACCCACAGGAGCCGGGCGCGTAAGCGTGCGATTCGAAGGTGGATCTCCCTGGACCACGCCGCCGAGCGGCCGGCGCCGGAGGGAATCCCCTTCGAGGAGAAGGACGCGGTCCGGCGCGCCCTCGCCCGGCTTCCGCTCCCCGAGAGGGAGGCGATCCTCCTCTACGAGGTGGTCGGGATGCCGGTGAGCGGGGTCGCCCGCCATCAGGGAGTGACCGAGTCCGCGGTGAAGAGCAGGCTCGCCCGGGGCCGGGAACGTCTCCGGAAGACCTATGAACGGATGAACCGAGCGGGAGGGGCGAAATGAAACCGAACGATCCGATCGAGCGGGGGCTCCGGCGGCTCGCCGAGGAGACCCCTCCTCCCGGTCACATGACACGGACGCTCGCCGCAGCGCGCGCGGGCGTCCGGAGGAGAGAGAGAATGAACCGTCTGTTCGGACGAACCGCGATGGCCGGCGTCTTCGCGTGCGTCCTTCTGCTCGTTCTCGTTTTCATCCCCGTCTCCTACGATCTTCGCGTCGGAAGCGTCGTCGAGGCGGAGCTGGTCCCCGACTTCGGCCGGAGTCCGGAAGAGTTGGACCGCGCCCTTTTCCTCATCCAGGAGAGGATCAGCCGCGCGGAGGGCATCGTTCGCGGGCGCGCCGAACGGATCGAGGACCGCGTCGCGGTGCGGCTCCTCGCCGCTCGTGGACCGGTGGAAGCACAGGCGATCATCGACGGGATGATCGACAAGGAAACCGGGCTCCGGCGGACGGCGCTCGAAGTCAAGGAGCTGAAGATCCGCCTCGGCGGAAACGTGCTCGCCTGGGCCTCGGGCGGGCGGATCCGGATCAACGTCCGGGGGGCCACCGCCGAGGAGCTGGAGGAGGCGATCCGCGAGGAGTTGGCCCGCCAGGGGCTGGAGGCTTCCGAGGTTCACGTCGAAACGAGCGGAGACGGGAACATCACGACCGTCGAGATCACGACCCCCGAGGGCTCGGCCCCGGAAGGGGAAGGAAACGGCGAGGTGACCATCGATCTCCAGATGACCCTGGAGGAAGAGTAGAGATCCGGACGGCCGGCGCCGGGGCGTCGCCGAAACGCGAAAAAACGACGGGGGGACGGACCGCGCGGTCCGCCCCCCTTTTTCTCGTTCGCCCGGCCGGCCGCCTGCCGGGATGTTCCGGGCGCTCCTCGGCGCTTCTCAGTCGCCGGGGCTGATCGCCTCGACCGGGCACTCCTCGGCGCAGGCGCCGCAGTCGGTGCACAGATCGGGGTCGATCATGTACTGGTCATCGCCTTCGCTGATCGCTTCGACCGGGCAAACCGGCTCACAGGATCCGCACTTCGTGCACTCATCGGAGATCACGTACGCCATCTCTTCTCTCTCCTCCGTAATTATCCGGATTATCCGGTTGTGGCGTTCGCCGCCGGCCCTCTCGGGAATCGGCCGGCTGCCGTAAACAGTATACGGCATATTATGCGGCCCGAAACCCCGGGCAAGAAAAAAATAGAACTCTTATTATCACAACCGGTTGCGGGCGCGGACGGACCGGGGGCGGACACCGTTTCGGGATCTTTTCGGGGCGATCAACGATCCGCGGTCTCCGCCTCCCGCCTCAATCCATTGAGAAACGAAGCATCGATTCCATAAATATCACCGTCACCGCCCACGATCCGCGTGAAGAAGAGGATCCTCCCGTCCGGCGAGAGGGAAGCGCACATCTCCGTCTCCGGCGTGTTGATCGGCGGGCCGAGGGGAAGGGCACCGGTCCACTCCCCGTCCCGGTCCCGGAAAGAAACGAAGAAATCCATGTTCCGGACCCCGTCGCCCCGGTCCGCGTCGAAGAGAAGGAGGCTCCCCTCCGGCGCGACATAGGGGTGCGCGCCGGGACGGGGGGCGTTCACCGCATCGCCGAGAAGCTCCGGCAGTCCCGCTCCCTCCGGTCCGGGACGGGAGACGCGAATTCCTTTTTTCGTAAAGTACAGGTTTCCCTCCCGGTCCGGGCAGACGCCCATGGCGAAGCCGTCGTTGAGCGGCGCATCGAGATAGCGAGGCTCGGACCACCCCTCCCCTTCTCGGTCCACGCACCAGACCGGGCCCTTCCAACGCGCCTTCTCCGGTGCCGGCCGGTCGGAGACGTAGTAGAGCCTCGATCCGTCCGGCGTGATCATCGGCTCCATCTCCCCTTCGGGCGAGGCGAAGGACGCCGGCACCGGCGCGGTCCACCCTTTCTCGGTCGACCGGGTAAAGAGGATCCGGTTGGGCCCGGGATCGATCCGGCGGGTGAAGTAGTACTCCCCTCCGTCCGGCGTGAAGCATCCGGCGAACTCGAAGGCGGCGGTGGAGACCACGCCGGGCGCGAACACCACCGGCCGGTCCGCCGGGGGATCCCATTCGAGATAGGAGAACATCCCGGGAGCGGCGTCCCCCGCCGCGGCGGGGATCGCGGCGGTCGCCGCGAGAAGAAGGACGCAGGCCACGGCCGATCGCTTGTTCCCCATCCTTTTTCCTCCATGAGCGGTCCGGTCGATCGCGGTGGGACGAAAGGGGCGGTTCTGGACGGGGATACGCCCCGGAAGCAAGGACGGGAGAAGGAAGCGAAGGAACCAATAAAAAAGGGCGGCGGCACCGTTCGATTCGATCCCGCCGCCCTCGATTTTCCTTTCCCGCGCTTACTCCACGACCACCTCGCGCCGGAATTCCATCTCATCGGTCAGATCGACATCGGAGAAGCGGAACTCTTTCTTGGTGTCGTAATCGACGACGAGGATTTCGTACACGCCGGGTAGAACCGTGAAAGTCGCCCGGCCGCCAATCGACGTGTCCCCCATCTTCAGCCGTTCACCCTTCCCGTCGAAGAGGATCACGTCGCCGTAGCGGGACTCGCCGGAGGCGCCGTCCCGGAGCGCGATCTCGATGGTCCGCTCAGCGAAGATCGCCCGGCGGACGGTGACGTCCGTCTCCACCACCTCCACGCCCCGGAACCAGATCTCGTCGCCCGTCTCGTAGCTCTCCACCCGGATGTCGTAGGTCCCCTCCGGCACGAAGGCCCGTCCTCGGTTGCCGAGGGAGTTGTCCCCGGAGGCGACCGGCGCGGATTCGTCCCCGGCGGGAAAGACGTCCCAGTCCATGTACACGCTGCTGCCGGTGTCGTTCACCGCGGTGATTTCCAGATTGTGGGCGAGGGAGCGGGCCACGATCCGGTCGAAGGCGGCGGCGAGTTCCTCCGTGTTCCCCGCGCCGACGAGGAGGCCGCCGGACGGCTCGACGATGCAACGAAGGGTCGCGAGGGCGTTCTCGTCCAGTCCGAATCCGACCACGTGCGTTTTGGTGACCACCCCCGATTCACTCAATTTCCGCGCCGCCTCGCAGGGGTCGCCGTCGCAGCTTTCCAGCCCGTCCGTGATGAGTACGACGACCTTCCGGCCCGGCGCGTCCGCGCGGAAATCGTCGATCGCTTCGAGCAGCGAATAGGTGATCGGCGTTTTCCCCTTCGGATTGACCTCGTCGATGAAGGCCCGGAGCGCCCCGGCGTCCACCGGCCCGATGGGGAGGACCAGCTCCGAATCGTCGCAGCTCTTGGTCCGGTGCCCATACACCCGGAGTCCCACCTCGATGTTCTGCCGAGTCGCCAGATCGTCCACGATCCGCCCCATCGCCTCCCGGGCCATGGCGATCTTCTTCACTCCGCCGATCTCTCCCCACATGCTCCCGGAGGCGTCGAAGATCAGCTCGATCTGCGTCGCCGGTTCCTGCGCCTGGATCGTTCCGAAGAAGAAAAGAGTCGCGGCCAGTGCGGCGATCGCGTGAAACACGTCATGTGAAAACCGTTTCATGGTTCCTTCCTTTTATACGCCGGGATCGATGGTGATGCCTTCATTTTGCCGGAGACCCCGGTTTCCCGCAACACCGGATCCGCCCCGGCTCTACCCGCGAAAGTAGATCCAGATCGCGGCGACGGCGGCGACCAGGACCACGCTCCATGCTAGATCCCTCCGGCGCCGGGCCGGGTGGGACGCGCGCAATCCGAGCGACCCCTCCCCCTCGGCGGCGGTGGCGAAGGTGAGCCCCGCGAGACGCCGGCGCTCGGGCGCGGCGGTCGCCAGGCTGACCAGGACGAGCACCGCCCCGCAGACGAGAAACAGGTAGAAGGCGAAGTGGAGGAAGTTGATCCGCGCGTAGCGGAGCAGAGGACCGCCGAGTCTGTCCGCGTTCAGCTCCGTGACGAGCCGCGCCGCGCCGAGCAGAAAACCGGTGAGCAGCGTGACGATCGCCCCGCGCGCGTTGGCGCGCCGCCAAAACACGCCGACGAGAAAGACGGCGGCGATGGGAGGCGCGATGTAGGCCTGTACGCTCTGCAGATACTTGTAGAGCTGCCCCGAGATGTTCCGCATCAGCGGGATCCAGAGGATGCCGAGGACGACGAGAAAGATCGTCGAGATCTGGCCGACCAGCACGAGCCGCTTCTCCGGCGTGTCGGGGCGGAGCTTTTTATACAGGTCCCAAGTGATCAGCGTGGAGCAGGAATTGAAGACCGAGGAGAGGCTGCTCATCAGCGCCGCCAGCAATCCCGCGACGACCACCCCTTTGAGACCGACCGGGAGGAGCGCGCCGATCAGCACCGGAAGCGCTTCGTCGGAGCGGCCGAGGGCGATGCGGCCCGATCCGGCGAGGGCGGTGGCGATCACGCCGGGGACGACGAAGAGGAAGAGGGGGAGGAGCTTCAGAAAACCGCCGAAGAGGCTGCCGCGCCGCGCGTCGTCGATCCCGCGCGCCGAAAGGACCCTCTGCACGATGTACTGGTCGGTGCACCAATACCAGACGCCCAGAATCGGCGCGCCGAGAAGGATCCCCGTCCAGGGGAAATCGGGGTCCGACGCCGGCTTCCATATGTCGAAGAATCCCGCCGGCACGGCGCTCCGAAGCGCCCCCCAACCGCCCAGTTCCGCCAGTCCGATCAGGGTCACCGTGGCCGACCCGCCGATCAACACGAAGGCCTGCAGGAGATCGGTGTAGAGCACCGCCCGGAGACCGCCGAAGACGGTGTAGATCCCGGTCGCGATCACCACGATCAGCGCGCCCGTCCAAAAGTCGACGCCCATCAGGCTCTGGAAAACGATCCCGCCGGCGGCGATGGTGACGCTGATCTTGGTGAGCACGTAGCCGAGGACGGAGACGGCGGCGAGGTACCAGCGCGAGGCGGGCGAGTAGCGCCTCTCCAGGAACTCCGGCATGGTGTAGACTCCGCTCTTCACATAGAAAGGAACGAAGACCCAGCCGAGGAGAAGCAGGATCAGGCACGCGAGCACCTCGAACTGGCCGACGGCGACGCCGCTGTCCGCGCCGGTGCCGGCGAGCCCGACCAGGTGTTCCGATCCGATGTTGGACGCGAAGAGAGAGGCGCCGATGATGAACCAGCCCGCGTTCCGTCCGGCGAGAAAGTAGCCCGCCGACGTCTCCCGCGTCCCCTTCTCCCGCGTGGTCGCCCAGATCGCCACGCCGAACACCAAAACGAAATAGAGCCCGATCACGAACCAGTCGAGATTGCCGAGCATGGGGTTCGTCCTCCATCGTTCACGCGGATTCCGCGGTCTTCGTCGCGCTTCGACGCGAGAATCTTAGCGGATTCGCGGGCGATTCCCAGGAGGAAAAGCGCCGGCGGGGCGCCGGCCGGAAACGGCGCGGGCGCCGCACCGGCGCCGGATCGTGCCCGTGCGTTCCGTGAGTGTCGGGGGGCGCGTCAGCTCGATTGAACCCGAATGCTCGGCCAATCATAAATGGAAGCGATGGCGCACAGAACTTCGAAGGAGAGTTCGAGGCCACGCACGCCGTTCGTCATGACCACCGCTCCCTGGCCGGTTTCCGGAAAGCCGAAGTAAAAACAGGTCGCCCCCGGCATGTTATGACCGGGATGACAAAAACAGGGGCCGTGGTCGGTCTGCAGAAGAAAAACGCCCAAGCCCTGCGCGGCGAATCCCAGAAATCCGTCCGGCGAGAAGCGTCGCTCCGCGGAAAATGCGGCCCGAACGATCCGCGGCGAGAGCAATCCCGCCGTTTCGCCGCGGTAGCAGGCGGACATCTCGGCGATGAGGCGGGCGAGGTCCGCCGGCGTCGTGCGGAGACCGCCGTGCGCGAGAGCGCCGGGGAAAAGCGCCGATTCCAACGGCTCGCCGTCGGCTCCGTGATGCCGCGGGAAATCGGATCCGCGCGCGCCGCCGGCCTCCGTTTCGTAGCCGCTCCTCTCCATGCCGAGCGGGAGAAAGACCTCGTCCTCCATCAGCTCCGGAAAGGGTTTCCCGCCCGCTTCCTCGAGGAGCAGCTGGAGAATGACATATCCCATGTTGGAGTATTGGTGCATCGAACCCGGGATGAACTCGACGGCGGCGGCCGTGTTCACCGCGGGTCTTTCCCCGCGAAGAACCTGCGCCGTCGTCGGCGCGCTCCCCGGCTCGACCGAGAACCCGCCGTCTGGGCGGTTGATCCCGGCGGTGTGGGTGAGAAGACGGCGAACCGTCACCTTGTGCGCGCCTGTGTGCTCGTTCTCCGGCGCATTCCAAGAGGTGAGAAGTGTATTCACGTCGGCGTCGATGTCGAGCAAACCACGATCGACGAAGCGAAGCACCGCCACGGCCGTGACCGCCTTGCTCGCCGAAGCCGCCTCGAACCGGGTGAGCCGGGTGACGGGGGCTTCGCGGCCCGCCTCGAGCACGCCGTATCCCTCCGCCCACGCGACGGCGCCGTCCTGGACCACGGCGATCCCCAAGCCGGGCACGCCGTAGTGCGCCATGCGCGCCAAAAGACCCGCGGTGGGGAGCGCCGCGCCGAGGGTGTCCCAGGGCACGCCTTCCTGGAACCCATTCAATTCCAGGGCGGGCAACCCCCGTTCCACGGCGGATTTGAGATCGATCGGCGACCGGTCCGCTTCCGACGCGGTCGCGGCGACGAGGACCAGAATGGAAGAGGCGATCAGAGAGCGGGCGCGCTTGCGCATTCCGTGTACCTCCCGAAACGTGTGGTCGATCGTCCGACTCTTTCTCCGCGCTCTTCGCCTATGAACGGAGGACCGCCGCCCACGAGTCCAAAGGAAACGAGCCGCAACGCCCTAGACGAAGATTCTGAAAAGATGGATGCGCCGAATCGGCGGCCGGAACGCCCGCGGTGGGTGGAGAGACGTCCGGCCTTATCTCCTGGCGTCGGGGTTATCTACGAAGGGGAAGAACATCCGGTTTCGTGGGAAGTGCAATCCGGTCCGAACGCCGGCGGTTCTCCCGGGCGCGCTCAGGGCCAGCCGAAGCGGGCGAGGTCGACGCGGCCGCGGTCGTCGAAGAGAACGCCCTCCTCTTCGAGCAGCGCGCGCTGCACCTCCGCGCCGTAGCCGCCTCGGCGCGCGCTCACCTCGCCGCGCGCGTTGATCACCCGCTGCCAGGGGACGTCGATGTCCGGCGTCGCCGCCGCCATCGCGTAGCCGACCACCCGCGGCGACGGGCACCCGACCAGGGCGGCGATGCGCCCGTAGGTGGTGACCCGCCCGCGCGGGACGCGGCGCGCCGCCGCGTAAATCCGCTCATAAAGATCGGAGCGCCCGCGAGCGCCGCGCCCGCCGCCTCCCCTCGCCCCGCTTCTTTTCCCCATCAACGTTTTCCCTCCGGCGTGAGGATAAACGAAAACCCGCCGATCGATCCAGGGATCGGGCCGATCCCTCACTGCCGGAATCGCGTCTTTGCGCGATAAACCGGGAGAAGAGATGGTATGGTTTCACTCATCACGGAGTGGTTCTTTCCTTCAGGAGGCTGCCATGCGTTCCATCCCGGCTTTCGTTTTGTGCGTCTTTCTTTTCGCCTCGTGCGGCGACGACGGCGCATCGCCCGACTCGGGCGTCGCCGAACCGGACACGCTCC
Source organism: Candidatus Eisenbacteria bacterium (assembly GCA_016930695.1). NCBI lineage: Bacteria > Candidatus Eiseniibacteriota > Candidatus Eiseniibacteriota bacterium. The sequence continues at coordinate 34,012 of JAFGGD010000035.1, read as the reverse complement.
TCGTGCGGCCGGACGGCTCGGGCGTCTTTCCCACGATTCAGGCGGCGATCGATTCCGCCGGCGACGGCGACCGGATCCTTCTCGCCGACGGCTTGTTCGAAGGGGACGGCAACCGGGACATTCTCTTCCGAGGGAAAAAGCTCGCGGTCCGTTCGGAGAGCGGCGACGCCGCCGCCTGCGCCGTCGAGTGCGGCGGCGGCGAGGAGGAGTACCACTGGGGGTTCCTCTTCGTCGACGGAGAATCGCTCGACACGCGAATCGAGCACATCACGGTGCGCGGCGCATTCGGCCAATCCGGAGGGGGAATGATCTGCGGCGGCTCTTCTCCGACGATCGCCGATTGCGTCTTCGAATCGAACAAAGCGGTCCTCGGCGCCGCTCTCAGCTGCGTGAGCGGCGCGGACCCACTCGTCCTCCGCTGCCGGTTCCGGGAAAACCACGCCGATGCGGGGGGCGCGGTCTGGTGCCAAGACGCCTCGCCGACCTTCGAAGAGTGCGTGTTCGACAGCAATCTCGCCGGAGCGGCCGGCGGCGCGCTGGCGGGACAGAGTTCCTCCTTCCATCTGACCGGTTGCCTCTTCGACGGCAACGAGGCGGGGGAAAGAGGCGGGGCGGTTTCCGCGCTCTACGAATCGCCGGTGATCGAGGAATGCGTTTTCCGGGGGAACGAGGGGGGGGCGGTCGGCCTGGAGAACACGGATCAAGCGCTCGTGGAGAGCTGCCTCTTCGAAGAGAACGACGCGGAGGTCGGCGCGGCGGTGCAGTGCGGCGGCTCCACCGTTCTACGCGGCTGCGTCATGACCGGGAACAGCGCCTCTCTTTTCGGCGGGGCGGTCTGGTGCTGCGGCTCGGCCTTGATCGAGGAGTGCACCTTCGCCGGAAACGACGCCCCCGCGGGAAGCGCGCTCTACGCGTCTTGCGGCGACACGGTCCGCGTGGAACGCTGCATCGTCTCCCATCAGGGCGGCGGAGAACCGGCGGGCGCCGGATCGAGCACGACCGTCCGTTTCCTCTGCGCCGACATCTTCGGCAACGCCGGCGGCGATTGGGTCGGCCCCGCGGCCGGCCAGGAGAATAGTGAAGGGAACTTCTCGGGCGATCCGCTCTTCTGCGACCGCGAGGGGGGCGATCTCCGTCTCGGCGAAGGTTCCCCCTGCCTGCCGGGCGGGCACCCGGCAAGCGTCGATTGCGGGCGGATCGGAGCGAAGGACGCCGGCTGCGACTGACCGTTCTTAATCCGCGCCCGGCGTCTCGTGCAGAGGGGAGAACTGGTCCGCCGCGATCCACCAGCGGTCGTCCTCGAAAACAAGGGTCATCATGTCCCGGCCCTTGAGGTCGTAACGTTCCCCCTCGATCTCCACGACGATCTCGTACAGGTAGGTGACCACCGCCGCGTCGCCGAAGAGGCGCACGTCCTCGTCGGTCTCCTTCCAGGAGAGGATCCGCGCCTTCTCGGTGAAGGAGGTCCAGTCGGCCACGCACGCTTCGCGCCCGACGATCCGCTCGTTCCGGGAGGGGGTGATCAGCACCATCCTCTCGTGGAAGTGCTCCTTCAGCTTCGCCGGTTCGCCCCCGGTCCAGCAACGATTCGCGGCCCGGACCGCCTCCCAGGCCTGGCGTTCCCGTTCGTTCATGTCAAAACCTCCCGCCGTTCCGGATCTCGGCGCCGCGGTCCGGGGCGATGCGCCCGTCCTCGGGCGGCTCGGGTGGAGTGATCGGATCGAAATGCTTGAACCCGAAACGAGGATACACCGAACGGACCGCGAAAGCCAGAGTTTCCGGGCGAGGCGACGCGCGGCGTGAAGGCGCGGCGGGGACGTTTTCCTCCGGCCTAGTCCGCCCGAAGAGTCTCCCGCACCCGCCGCAGCTCCCGCTCCGTCTCCTCGATAAGGATCTTCAAGATCTCCCGCACCGGCCGGACCCGGTCGACGAGGCCGACGGATTGCCCCGCCATGAGCGATCCCCGGTCCACGTCGCCGTCCATGACGGCGCGGCGGAGGGCGCCGACCCAGAATTCCTCCACGCGCTCCTGCGCCTCGACGCGGCCGATCTCGCCGGCGTCCATGCGCCGGAGCAGGTCGAGCTGGAGGCGGCCGAAGTCGTCGGTGCTCTTGTTGCGGAGGGCGCGGACCGCCACCACGGGGAGGCGGCTGTCGTACTGGGGCGTGGAGACGGCGTCCCGCGCGTTCGCCCGGATGAAGCGCTCCTTGAACGCGGGGTGGGCGATGCTCTCCTCGGCGACGGCGAACAGCGTGCCGAGCTGCACCCCCGCGGCGCCCATCAGGAAAAGATGGGCGAGCATCCGGCCGCGCCCGATGCCGCCGGCGACGAAGACGGGAACCCGTTCCACCTCGAAGAGGACCTGCTGCAGGAGAACGCTCAGGCTGACGTGGCCCACGTGGCCGCCCGCCTCCATTCCCTCCAGGATCAGGCCGTCGACGCCGAAGTCGAGCATGCGGCGCGCGATCGAGTGGGTGGACGCGAAGGCGAGGACCCGGGCGCCGCTCTCCTTGGCGACGCGCACCTCCCTCTCCCGGGGAAAACTACCGGCGAAGATCACGAAGGGGAGGCCGAGATCGCGGACGATGGCCAGGTGTTCGCCGTAGTTGGGGGCGATGGTGATCAGATTCACGCCGAAGGGCCGGTCGGTGAGGCGGAGCGTTTCCTCGATCTGCGCGCGAAGAATCTCCGGCGGGGCGTTTCCCCCGGCGAGGGAGGCGAAACCGCCCGCGTTCGCCACCGCCGAGACGAGGTTCGGTTCGCTCACCCATGTCATGGCGCCGCACAGGATCGGCGTCTCCACGCCGAGGAATTCCCGTCCGCGCGCGAAAAATCGATCCGACAATCGTTCGCTCATCTCTCTCCTCCCCGGGGCCGCGTCGAAGAAAGGACGGGCGGCCGAAATGAGAGATCGCCCGGCCGCGCAGGGGGCGTAAAGGCGGCCGGCCGGGAAAGGGGCGGCGCGGCCCGCACTAACGCGGCTGGTCGGGATCCTTCGGAGCTCTCGGTGCCGGCTCCGCCTCCTCCGGCTCCAGATGGACCACCACGTCGACCACCGCCGGCGCGTATTCGAGAAGCCGCCTCTTCACCTCCTCGGCGATCTGGTGTCCCCGGCGGACGGTCATGCCGCCGTTCACGGTGACGTGCATGTCCACGAAGACCCCGGAGCCCATCCGGCGGGTGCGGACGGCGTGCACCGACTTCACATCCTCCATGGCGCGCGCCACCGCGCCGATCCTCTCCCGGATCGGTTCCGGCGCGCCTGCGTCGGCCAACTCGGCGAAGGCGGGTGCGACGATCTTCCAGGATGCGTGGATGATGAAGAAGCAAACCACTACGGCGCCCAGATGATCCACCACGGCCCAGCCGGGCCGAATCAGAGCGGCGATCACCGCCGCGGCGGCGGGAATCGAACTGAGCGCGTCGCTCCGGTGATGCCAGGCGTTGGCGATCACAGCCGAGGAACGCACCCGCCCTCCCACGGCGATCGTCCAACGATAAAGGATCTCCTTGACGACGATCGAAAGGGCCGCGCCCGCGAACGCGATCCACCCCGGCCGGGCGAGATGCATGGCCCGAACCGAGAGGACGGCGTGATACCCGATCCCGATCGCGACGAGGAAGAGGAGAACGCCGATGGAAGCGGTGATCATCGTCTCGATCCGGCGGTGGCCGTAGGGATGTCCCTCATCGGGCGGCGCGGACCAGAAGCGGACGCCGAGGAGAATGGCGAGATCGGTGGCGGTGTCGGAGAGAGAGTGGACGGCGTCCGCGACGACCGCCTGGCTCGACCCCAGAAATCCCGCGGCGAACTTGACCGCGGCGAGGAGCAGGTTGGCGACGAGGCCGATCCAGGTGATCCGCCGAACCTCCGCCGTCTCGGAGGCGGGGGGGGACGCCGCGCGCGCCTCGCGTCGCCGGCCGCCGGTATCGTGCCGATGCCGCATGGGGTCCCCCTCGAAAGCCGCGATCGCCTCGCCGCCGGGTGCGGCGGCGACAAAAGTACGATACGCGATGGAAAGGAGGGGAAACAAGCGGCGATCCGCGCGCCAGGAGAAGAGAAGCCCCGGCCGGCGGCGGTCGGCGCCCCCTCCCTTACGACCCCCCGGTGGCCGCCGATGAAGCGATGACCGGGATGATCACGGCGACCATCACCGCCGCGGCGACCGCGTCGTCGATCGCCTGTCCCGTCTCGCGGGCGACCATCTCCCCTTTGGCGATCCGCTCGATCCTTTTTTTGCGATCCTTCAGCACTCTCTTGTCGATGACGTTCCCGAGGAGGTTCCCCCGTTTCGTCAGGCCGATCAGGATCGCCGTGCGCGGGTCGAGGGCGCGCGCGTCGGAGACGATCGCGCGGCGGAGACGATCCACGAGCGCCTTCTCCGGCCGCGGATCGCGCTCCGGCCATCTCGTCGTCGGGAAGATGCCGAGCACCTTCCCCTCCTCCTTGCGCAGGATTCCCTTGCGGCGAAGCCCCTCGGCGGTGGTCTTCTTCAGCTTCCCCCAATGGGCGATGCGAGAGACCCAGCTCTTCACGTCGGAGCGCCTCTTCGACCGGGCGATCTTGCCCAGAAACTCGTCGAGCACCGGATCGCCGAATGGAGTGCCGTCCTTCAGTGTGATCAGTTTGCTCTTCCAGCGGGACTCCTCGATCTTCACGCGGCCGCCGAGGATCAGCTCGGCGATCACCGCCCCCCCCATCGCCATCGGATAGCAGGAACCGATTTCGGTGGTCCCCTTCTTGTCGCGCAGGGCGAGGAGGAGAATCTCTTCGTGCAGGTGGAGGTTTCTCTTCTCACGCATCGTCGTGCCGCCTCCCTCGATTGCCGTGTCGTTTCATCCGGGGCCGCCCATCCGCCCCCGAGTCGGATCCGTCATGCATACCGGATGGGGGCGCGCTCTATTCCCCGGGAATCGCCGCCCCACACTGTCGCCCCACCGAGTCTAGCGGAACGGCGGGTCCGCCGCACCCCTCGGGCGCGCGGGCGACGACCCGCCCCCAACACCCTGGTTCTCCGGGAGCGAAAAGGCTAGAATGGTGCTTCCGCCCCGCCTACGCGGCCGGGGCGGTCCCGGGACTACTTGGGAACCATCAGGGACGTGTGCCCGCAACTTGTTGTTTGGGCACGGGTTATTGACTTTCCACACAGGAGAGTGCGGACAATGAAGGACTTCTTGACTCGACTGGGAATTCAGGAAATCAACAAGGGCGCGCACCACGGCGCATGGATCGACACGAAGGGGGACGAGCTGGTCTCCTACTGCCCCGCCGACGGCGCGCCGATCGCCAAGATCATGCAGGCGACCGAGGCGGATTACGACAAGGTCGTCGAAAAAGCGCAGGAAGTGTTCCGCGAGTGGCGGATGCTGCCGGCGCCCAAACGGGGCGAAATCGTCCGCCAGATCGCCGTCGCTCTTCGCGAAAAGAAAGAGGACCTGGGAAAGCTGGTCTCCTACGAGATGGGGAAGATCCTGACCGAGGGTCTCGGCGAGGTGCAGGAGGCGATCGACATCGCCGACTTCGCCGTCGGCCTCTCCCGCCAGCTCTACGGCAAGACGATGCACTCCGAGCGGTCGCTCCACCGGATGTACGAGCAGTGGCACCCTCTCGGCACGATCGGCATCGTCACCGCCTTCAACTTCCCGGTCGCGGTGTGGGCGTGGAACGCGATGATCGCCATGGTCTGCGGCGACACGATGATCTGGAAGCCCTCCTCCCAGGCCCCTCTCTGCGCCATCGCCACGCAGAACGTGGTGAACGAGGTGCTCGAGAAAAACGGCTGGGCGGGCGTCAGCGGCATCGTGATCGGGCGCGGCTCCACGGTGGGCGAGAAGATGATCGCCGACCGCAGGCTGCCGCTCATCAGCGCGACCGGCTCCTGCCGGATGGGACGCCGGATCGGCGGCGTGGTCGGCGAGCGGCTCGGCCGCTGCCTCCTCGAGCTGGGCGGCAACAACGCGATCATCGTCGACGAGAGCGCCGACATCGAGATGACTCTTCGGGCGATCCTCTTCGGGGCCGTCGGCACCGCCGGCCAGCGCTGCACCAGCACGCGCCGCATCTTCGCCCACAAGAGCATTTACGACGAACTCACCAAGAAGCTGGTCGCCGCCTACAAGTCGGTCTCCATCGGCGATCCTCTCGACCCCAAGACGCTGATGGGGCCGCTCGTGAACGCCGGCGCCGTGACCACCATGGAGAAGGCGATCGAGCAGGCGCTCGCCCAGGGCGGAAAGATCCTCGTCGGCGGCAAGAAGAAAGAGGGGAAGGGCCACTACGTGGAGCCGACCATCATCGCCATCAAGCCGGACGCCGCGATCGTGCAGGAAGAGACCTTCGCGCCGATCCTTTATGTCTTCCCCTTCGACGACGTGGAGGAGGCGATCGCGCTGCACAACGCCGTCGACCAGGGGCTCTCGTCGGCGATGTTCACCAAGAACGTGCTCCACGGGGAGACCTTCCTGAGCCACCGCGGCTCGGACTGCGGCATCGCCAACCTGAACATCGGGACGAGCGGCGCCGAGATCGGCGGCGCGTTCGGCGGCGAGAAGGACACCGGCGGCGGCCGGGAGGCCGGCTCCGATTCGTGGAAGGCGTACATGCGCCGGCAGACGTGCACCATCAACTGGGGGAAGGAACTGCCGCTGGCGCAGGGGGTCAAGTTCGATATCTAGCCCTCCTTTTTTGACAAAAGGAAGGGCCGTCCGGGCTTTCGGACGGACAATCTGGCAAAGAGAAAGACGGGTTCCGTGGGCGCGCATCGAGGCGTTCCGGGACCCGTCTTCTTAACTACGCTTTTATCCGGCGGTTATATAGAGCTTCCGATTTCGCCCGCCGCCGGGGACGATTGGCACCGCTGATGCAAGGAGGTAGAGACGTACGGCGAGCGACAGAGGGCCGCCGGAAAGATCTCAAGAGATTGTGAAATCGTGAGATCGGCGGCCGACGGAGGATGGGAATCGAGGGGGGAAGCGGCGCCGTTACGCTCAGTTGGCCTAACTCTCTGCCGGGGGAGGGATCGGCCAAACAGCGAAGGTCCGCTTCTCCCTTCGAAGCCCATCCGTGAGATGAGACTCGGGAAAACAGAATAATAGACACGGAACCGGAACCCTTCGGCCGGAATCAGTAACCCGCCTCGCCCGTCCCTTGCGCCGAAACCGGTTCCGTATCTTTTTTTTCCGGCGGGGGAGAGTGGGATTCTGCTGCGGATTCGTTCCGCGGGCTACGGACCCTCCTTTCCTTCGCCGTTTTTCTCAACGTAGCAAGCCTGGATTATGCGCGAAGTACGGTTACGAGGGACCGGATCGCGAGGCGAGAGGCTGACTTGGACAAGCCGCTCCCGGAGGCGTAGTCTCTGCACTACGTTGAGGAAGCGGCGCCGGAAAGTCGGCCTCGCAGGCCGCGAGCCGGTGCCGCAGTAGGAAGTTTGTGCATAATCCAGGCTAAGGCTACGCCTCGAAAAACGCCTCGTCCAAGTCGGGCCCTCGCCTCGCGCACCGAACCCTCGCGACGAATCCTCCTCTCCCCCGCCGGAAAGTTGAAAAGCCGAAACGCTCCTCGTGACGAATTCGAGGCGGAAGGGCGCCGGAGTCGACCAGAGAAAGGAATGAGGGCTGCTAACCCTCGCGACGAATCCTCCTCTCCCCCGCCGCCTCTCCCTTCGGGGCACGGTCCGGAGAGGGAAAAGGTATCTGGTACCGAAGCGCATCAATCCGAGTGGTCGCCCCCTCTGACGAAGGCGGCTATTTGCGGGTCGGTGTCCGCCAACGCTTTGAACATCTCCTGTGGCGCGCCGGGCATCACCAGTTCCCGTTTCAGTTGCGTCACGGAGGATCCTTCGGCATGGGATGCGACGAGGAAGAGACATCCATCCGCGAGATCGTACTCGACTCCATCGATGACGACGAATCCCGTTATCCCGTCCGTCGTCCGGCAGGTATAACGGAAGCCCCGACCGTCCGTCGTCTGATAATCCCCCTCGATTTCGGTCTTTCTTGCGGAGGAGGAGGAGCCGGATCCTCCATGGCCGCCGCCGGAGCCGAGAGATCGAATCATGTCGTGCCAGACGACCAAGAATACGCGCTCGCCGGAGGCGTAATAAGACGCCATCGTCTCTTCGACTTGTACCGAACCGCTCGCGGTCACCAGTGATCCCCCGTTTTGCCCGCATCCGATGAGCGCGAGCAAACAGAGGAACGCAATCGCCACACAGGATCTCTTCATCTCGCCCCACCTCCGAAAAGAGAATCTTCCCCGTTCCCCTTCAGATTCACGTACACGATACCTTTTCACGTGCGTGTACAGTTACGAGAATTGTGAACGAGAGGAGGAGCGAGCGGAAAGGTATCCGGTACCCAAGAGTGAACAGGATTAAAGAAAGCGATGAACAATACTGGATACAATATCGACCACCCTATCTCCTCCGGAGCCGACGAGAATGGACGTCGCGTTGGCGCACATGCTGACGAATAAAGCCCCACTGAATCGAATCCCTGGATCGGCGACGTCCGCCGGTCTTCTGTTGCACAGCTTATAGATGACCCATGCCTCGACGAACACGACTCCGATCTCGAAAACGCCGACGCTAATGACACGGGCGACGGGATCCATGGCGTAATTTGACGCCATCAGCACCACCGTAAAAAACAACAAAGGAAACAGAAGGAAGGGCGTAATGGCATTGAGTAAAACGAGGTAAATGAAGTGTGATTTCCCTTTGCTCGTATAGGCACTCGAGAGGGCCCATGCGACTATGGCATCGAGAAACTGTGCCAGAACAAAATATGCCCTCTTTTTCGCCTCACGATCACGGGTTTCCCCTTCATCCTCGTACCATAATTCATCGGGGGGCAAATTCGCACTGCAAATACCCGCCACATTCACCGACATGAGAATCATGATCCCGATTATGATGTTGCGCTTCATGATTCCCCTCCTCTCGCCAAGGGGCAGCCGGCATTCCTCAATCCCTCCTACACATCCAAGACAAACGTATCTCTCGATGCATTTATATTATTGTATGTCTCTTTCGTCCCTGAATATTCTACTCCACTATTTCCCGATCGACTAGACATCGACCTCGTTTTAGAAAATAAAACCCCGTAACGAGGATTCGTTCACGTGCGCGTTCCAGTTCACGCACTTGATACCTTTCTTGAACGTAAACGGAAAAAAGGAAGAGGAAACCTACTTGTGCTCCGCCGCTTTACGGAAGAGCCGCGCGGAGATGAGCCAGAGAACGAGGAAGAACGCGGTGAGGAGGAGAATGTCGTAAGGATAGTTTGCGGTTTCTCGGCCGAATCCGGCGACGAGAGCGATCGCGGCGACGACGACTTGGGCGAGAGCCATCGCGATGAGTGCGCGCGCCATGCCACGGGGCCGGAAGCGCGCGAACATGGAACCGATGATTCCGACGGCGAGCACCCCGAAGTACATCCCATTGGAGGGATCGCAATCCTTCCCGATGATGCCGACGCCAAGACTGAGCCAGACGAGGAGGAACGCCGCCGCGAGCGCGACGGCGGCGGCGGCTCGGTACGCTTTGCTGCCCGTCCTTCTCACCGCGAGTTCAAAGGTGACACCGGCGCTGACCAGGAGTGCGCCGAGAACAACGAAATCCCCCACGCCCCATTCCACCTCGTCGGTGACCTGCATGGCGATAAGCGGGAGCAAGAATACAATCGCCGCAATGCCCCAGAGCACTATTCTCATTCAGTCCAGCCTCTCGCTTCTGTTCTCCATCGTTGCTCTTCTTGTTCACAAGGGACGTAGCTGCGTTCCGGGCGTTTCCTGTCCGACAAGCCCAACCGCAACACCACCTAATATAACGCACCGAACACAGCTACGTCCCCTGGAGCTACATCGCGGTTCCATCCTGCTTGCCACCATCCGGTTCTCCTCCGCGGGGTGCCGACCGTAGCGCCGACCGCAGCACCCAGAACCCTGGTGTTGCGATCATCCCGGCAACGAGCAGTTGCCACGCGAGCGGAGAGCTGCCTGCGATCACGAGCAGCCTGATACCGTTGAGAACAAGGCCGAGAGAGACCATGAGGTACAGCCACACCCCGACGCTGGGACGCAGCCACAGCAGAGCTGCTGTCAACACCAACCAAGCGATATCAACGGCGATAGCCGGATTCGCCGCGAGCGGAACGAGAAACACGACGGTAACGACGAGGATACTAATGCTGTAGACGGCCACGACGCGCGGAGGGGGACTCCACCACCGCCGGCCCGACGGGACTTCTGGTCTCTCTGGAAAACCAATCATACAGCCGGACCCTCGACTGCGGATCTGGACCGCCTAATGAACCGCGCATCAGCCGCGGTTTCGATGACAGGCTATTGAAATATACCGCTTCGAGATACCGGAAAAGCAAAACAAGTTCGGTAGCCTGTCACCGGAATCACATAATCCGTATTGTGTCCCCAGAATACTAATAAGCGGGAGCAAGAGTACAATCGCCGCGATTCCCCAGATAGCTATCCTCATTCAGCCCAGCCTCTCGCCTCTGTCTTTACTTCCGGGCTTTTTGTTCCGGGGACACAATACGGAATTCACCATTCGTTTTAGCTTCCCTTATGGTGTGATTCGGGGTTATCACTCGGGACAGCCTCACGATCGGGATGTATACATTCCCGTGATACAGGGTTTTTGAATATTCCGTATTGTGTCCCCAGAATTCGAGCCCGATTTCCGCACCCACTGCGAAGCGAAGTCAAGACGTCGAGAGTGACCGGACACCATCGTCGCCTCTCTTAGAAGACGGTGACCCAGGAGGTTTTTTTGCCTTGCGCCCAGGGGGCCTTATAAGTGTTGGACATCCAATATTGGCCTAAATGCTCATTCGTCAAGGGTACTGTGAGAATCAAAAGCCTAAATGGAACCAACGGGCATCTTTCCTGCTGTATTCGTAAGTTGCCATTCCAATGTCACTGCTATCACTTCCTCTTACTACAAAAAATATTGCTCCTGCGTAAGGATGTTGACTGTCCTCAGTGTCTATGATTGAAGCTGACATGAGGGTGACCATGATTTGAGCCGTTGGATTAGTCCAAACGTTTTGATCAGATGGAGCATCTTTATAAGGTTCAAATCCGAGTAAGGCATTGCTCAGGTCAGATGGTTCGTGAAGAACCGTCACGGTGTCAGCTGGATAAAGTATTCCATATGTGATGACATCCTTACTAAATGCTTCAACGAGACTTTCTTGAGAAGGTGGACTCTTAGAACATCCAATCGAAACAATCATAACTAGGAGTGCTGCGAACGAACACATAGATTTCATATGCTACTTTCCTTCCTGGGGAGTTGTTTGAGTTGACACTAGTGTCCATATTAAGACGTCCAACGCTCCGCGTAAGCTGCGGGCGCCGAAGGCGACCGCCAGCTTCACGCGGCTGTTAGGCACCCGTCCGGGGCTTCTCACGCAGTGCATTCAGAACCGACTCCATTGCACCTGCCTGACATCGATCAGAATATACTGTCACTGACGACCGCTTCTCCTTGCTACCATCCATGGCCACCGTATTTGAATCCACCTTCATAAATCCGCTGTGACAGTGATCACACACATGCAATTCGAGTTCTGTAGAAGGGTAGAGCTTCTTGGTGGCCGTCCACTCGTGAGCCTGAAGTGTGCCTTGGGACAGTTCAGATAGGACACGGTTCAGCTCAGACTGGGCGAAGAGATGCTGTTGCTTGACCATATACCTCGCACACGCCTCACAGTAAGGCCTCATCTTCGGCAAGAACGCGAAGGCGGCGAATGAGACGATGCCGATACCGAGCAGGGTCTCTACCCAGTAGACAGCGGGAAGATCCAGAATCCCTAGGGCCCCAGCTGCCCGGGGCATGTCAAGGAACCTCAAGGAGACACTGGTGACTAGAATCCGAAATACAAGAGACAGCGCGATAGTTGCGGCTAGGACCGCTCGTTCCACCCGTGGGTTCCTACAATGCGCGCGTTTCGTGGCCACACTGAGAAGATAGGCGAGGATGCCACCTGTGATGAGAAACGCAATTCCGCCGAAAAGAAGGGGGGCCACAACGACGTAGACGCCTGAGGCGAAACGGAGACAGAATCCGGCGACCGCATGCGACAAGCCCAATGGAACCTGTATCAGCACTGCGATGATCAGCGCCAAGAGCGCATATGTACGCCGTGTGGAGGGAGAAGACCGGCCGCTAGGGACGTACGTCTGCCCTGGGTTCGCAATACTCACGTTTCCCGAGTGCTCGTTCATGGGTTACCTCCTCTATTCAGGTGCCTAACAATGCTTATATAGTTTCTCTCTAAAACCCCTTGGCCGCAAGATAGCAATAGAACCCCTCTAGACTGGAAATACTGAAAGTCAGGTTTTTGCAACGCAGTACGGAGGCTACCGCGTTGGTCATGGGGTGATATATGGTTTCTGTATAACACACTCGACCCTGGTTATTCTACATCATTCGCTCTGAAATGCCCGGGGACTTCGATGATCGCCACCGGCTTCCTCCCCCCTTCCTCCCCACCCCTCGCCGCGATATTCTCCCCCTGCCCGCATTTTTCCGTGAAGAATGGGGGCGGTGGTTCGTTTCTATCTTCGAGAGGAGAGAATGGAAGTGGACCCGAAGGCGGAGAGGAGCGACGAGATGCTGATGGGGGCGGTGGCCGGGGGATCGGCGGAGGCGTTCGAGGAGATCCTCCGGAGATACCAGGACCGCGTGCTCGGGCTTCTCGTCGGGATGACCGGCGACAGGGAGACGGCGAGGGATCTCACCCAGGAGTGTTTTCTCCGCCTCCTCCGGAGCGCCGGCCGTTACCGCCCGAAGGGACGCTTCTCCTCGTACCTCTTCACCATCGCGCGAAGGCTCGCCTACGACGAGACGGGGCGGGCGTGGCGCAGGCGCGAATCGATTCCGGAGACGCTCCCCGACCCGGGCGAGAACCCGGCGGAGCGTACGGAACGGCTCGACCGGGAGTCGCGTCTCCGCGAAGCGATCCGGAAACTGCCGGACGCGGAGAGGGAAGTGCTGCTTCTGAGCGAAAGGGGCGGTCTCCGGTACGCGGAGATCGCGCGCGTCGTCGGCTGCCCGGAGGGGACGGTCGCGTCGCGCAAGAACCGCGCCCTCCGTATGCTCCGGGAGGCGCTCGGGGAGGTGAGGTCGTGAGCGAGAGGAACCGTCCGAACTGCCAACGTGTCCGGGAGAACCTGGGCCGTCTGTTGGACGGCGAGCTGCCCAAGAAGGATCGGGAAGAGCTGCTCGCCCACATCGGCGTTTGCGTGGAGTGCGCCGCCGAGTGGGAGACGGTGCGCGAGATCCGGAGGGCGGCCGGACGCGGGGCGGAGAGAGGGACCGAAGAGGAACGCCGGGCGATCCTGCGCGCGGCCGAGCCGGAGCTCGCGAGGCTCCGCGCGCGACGCGGACGCGGGGGGAGGACCGCGACGGCGCTCCGCCGCGCCGCACATTCCCCCCGCGTCCGGATCGCCGCCGTCGTCGCCGCCGTGATCGTCTTCGCCTTCCTCGTTCCGACCCGTGGCGGGCGCGCGCCGGCCCCCGCGGCGATGGTGGTGTGGACCTACGCGGAACTGGACCGGCCCGAGGCGAACAGGTCCTTCCCGCTCGGATCGTACGACGCGGGGAGCCCCTTCGCCGGGGAAAGGAGTGAACGATGAAACGGAACACGCGCCCCCTCGCCGCACTCTTCGCCGCGGCTTTTCTTCTCGCCGCCGCCGGCGTCGTCGGCGCGGAGGAGATCCACAAGATCGAGCTCGAGAACCGCAAGTTCATCGAGGGGTCGATCCTCCCGGTGTCGGACTGCAACGTCCTGATCCGCACCGAGACGGAATGGTCGATCGTCCCCATCGACAAGGTCCGGTCGGTGGACGGCGGCCGCGACTTCGCCCCCCTCCTCATCGGCGGCGCCGGCCCGGTGATCCGCTACGAGACCTTCGAGGAGGTCGAGCCGAACGGCGACATGGTCCTTCACTCCTCCTTCACCAACAGGAACGCGGGGAGCGAAGTGGTCCGCAGCATCGATTGGGGAATCGCCCCGCACGAGAAGGAGCTTCTGGACGGCTGGCGCGTCTTCGACCCCTTCGGAAATGAACTCCCCCTCCGGTTCGAGGAGAGAAGCGGCGGCGGCGGGCGCGTGACCGCCGATCTGGTCCGGCCGATCCTCCCCGGCGAGGAAGTGCGATTCGCGAACCGCATCGTGTATCACGGCTATACCAAAGAAAATCAAGGGGTTTGGCGATACGTCCACGCCGGAAACTACCCGGAGGATCGCCTCGTCCAGAAGATGGTCCGTCTTCCGAAGGGGGCCCGCGTCGAAATGATCGAGCCGGAGCCGGTGCAGAGCTTCGACCTGGACGGATCGCCTATCGTGGTGTGGAGGCGGATGTTCGACGCCGGCGAGGAGACCCCCCTCACCATCACCTATCGACTGGGATCCTGATCCGGCCCCGACCGCATACCGCCCGAACGCTCGACCCGGACCGCCGCGCGGCCCGGGTCGAACCGCTGGAACATCCGATTCTTATAGGAGTTGCACCCTCCTTTCCTTGACATCCTTCTCCAGGCGATCTATCATTTGCACCCGAACCAGACCCCCTGGCGGAGTGATTGCTAATGAAGAATTTCATCGATAACGAAAGGCTGGTCGTCGGCGTCGACGTCGGATCGATCAGCGTCAAGATCGCGGTGGTCGGCGCGGGCGCCGCGCGGGACCGGATGAAGGGGATCCCCTTCGAGGAAAACGGATACCGTCTCTTCGAGAAAGAGAACGCCCTTGTGGCGCTCTCCCCCTATCGCCGGCACATCGGGCGACCCCGGGCGACGGCGATCGAAATGCTCCGCGATCTGTTCGCCCTCCTCCCCGAGGAGCGGGTCGACCGGATCGCCGTCACCGGCTCCGGCGGCAAACACCTGGCCGCCTCCCTCGGCACGGGGCACAAGAACGAGTTCCGCGCCGTCGCCGCCGGCGTCAACCTGCTGCACCCGGAGGTGCGGACCATTCTCGAGATGGGCGGGGAGAACTCCAAGTACATCCGCATGACCCCCACCGACGACGGCTCCACCGGGATCGTCGATTACGAGACCAACGGCGACTGCGCCGCCGGCACCGGCTCCTTCATGGACCAGCAGGCGACGCGGCTCCTCTATAAGATCGAAGATGTGGGCGGCTTGGTCGCCGAGGCGCGGCGCACGCCGACCATCGCCGGGCGCTGCTCCGTCTTCGCCAAGAGCGACATGATCCACGCCCAGCAAAAGGGGTACGAGCCGCCGGAAGTGCTCAAGGGGCTCTGCGAGGCGGTGGCGCGCAATTACAAGGCGAGCATCATCCGCGGGAAGGCGATCGAGCCGCCGGTGGCGTTTCTGGGCGGCGTCTCGGCCAACCAAGGCGTGGTCGAGGCGATGCGCTCCCTCCTCGGAGTGGACCGGTCGGACGACTTTTTCGTCCCCGAGCACTACGCCTGGATCTCCGCCGTCGGCGCCGCCCTTCTCTCCGCCCGCGAGGACGGCGACGGCGGGGCGCGTTTCCTCTCCCCCGCGTCGATCCTCATCGACATGGACGAGGAGGCGGAGCGCTTCCCCCGGTCGAATCCTCTCTCGATGGAGAAGGTCGTCCTCCTTCGCGACAGGATCCGCCCCTACCACTTCCCCGAGGGGGGAGGTCCGGTGGACGCGTGGCTCGGCATCGACATCGGCTCCGTCTCGACCAACCTGGTCGTCACCGACGACGACCTGAACGTGATCTATGAGATCTACACGCGGACCGAGGCGCGCCCCATCGAGGTGGTGAACCGGGGGCTCAAGGAGATCGAGCGGGCCGTCGGAAGCAGGATCCGCGTGCGCGGCGTCGGCACCACCGGCTCCGGCCGCGAGCTGATCGGCGAACTGGTCGGCGCGGACACGATCAACGACGAGATCACCGCCCACAAGACGGGCGCCTCCGCCATCGGCCGCAAGCTGATCGACCACGAGGTGGACACCATCTTCGAAATCGGCGGCCAGGACTCCAAGTTCATCTCCATCGAGGACGGCGTGGTGGTCGACTTCGCCATGAACGAGGCGTGCGCCGCCGGCACCGGCTCCTTCCTCGAGGAACAGGCGGAGCGCCTCGACATCTCCATCAAGGACGAGTTCTCACGGCTCGCGCTCTCCTCGACCGGACCGATCCGCCTCGGCGAGCGGTGCACCGTCTTCATCGAGAAGGATCTGATCCCCTATCTGCAGAAGGGGGCGAAGAAAGAGGACCTGGTCGCCGGGCTCGCCTACTCCATCGCCATCAACTACCTGAACCGGGTGGTGCGGGGGCGGCACATCGGCGACGTGATCTACTTCCAGGGGGGGACCGCCTACAACGACTCGGTCGGCGCCGCCTTCGCGACCATCCTGGACAAGGAGATCATCATCCCGCCGCACAACGGTGTGGTGGGCGCCATCGGAATGGCGATCCTGGCGCGCCAGAAGATCCGCGGGACGGGCGCGTCGAGCACCTTCCGCGGTTATTCCCTCGACGCGGTGAACTACTCGATCCGCGACTTCACGTGCAAGGGATGCACCAACTACTGCGAGATCCAGGAATTCACCGTGGAAGGGGAAAAGACCTACTGGGGGGACAAGTGCTCCGAGCGTTTCCGGAAGAAGAGGAAGGTGGATCGGCAACCGGTGGTGGCCGATCTGGTCCGCTTCCGTGAAGAGGCGCTCCTGCGCGGGTTCGAGCCGGAAAACGGCGGCGCGCCCCGGGTCGGTATTCCGCGGGCGATGTATTTCTACGACCGGTTCCCCTTCTGGAACCGCCTCTTCGCCGAGCTGGGCTGCGAGGTGGTGATCTCCGACCCGACCACGAAAGAGATCGTCAACCGCGGCCTCGACACGACCGTCGCCGAACCCTGCTTCCCGATCAAGGTGGCCCACGGCCACGTGGAGCAGCTCCTGGACCGGGAAATCGACGTCCTCTTCATGCCGAACGTGATCAACGCCGAGACGGACACGCCCGAGTTCGAGAGCTTCCTCTGCCCCTGGGGGCAGACGCTCCCGTTCGTGGTGGGCCAGTCGGGGATGCGCGAGCGGATCGGCGACAGGATGCTGGCGCCGAACATCCACTTCCGGGACGGCATGGACCGGGTGAAACGGGAGATGGCGCCGGTGTGGGAGAGGATCGGCGTGCCGCGCCGGCAGGGAGACAAGGCGCTCGCGGCGGCCTACGAGGCGCAGCGCGACTTCGACCGGGCGCTCCTGGCGGAGGGCGCGAAGGCGCTCCGCGTGCTCGAAGAGACCGGCGAGCCGGGGATCATCCTCTTCGGCCGCCCCTACAACATGTACGACCGGGGCGTGAACATGAACATGCCGACCAAGCTCCGCGAGCAGTACGGCGTGAACCTGATCCCCCTCGACTTCCTGCCGCTTTTCGGAACCGACATGCGGGGCGTGAACGACAACATGTACTGGAACTACGGGCGCAAGATCCTGCAGGCCGCCCTGTTCGTCAAGGAGCGCCCCCACCTGCATGTCATTTACATCACCAACTTCAAGTGCGGGCCCGATTCGTACATCAAGCATTACATCCGGCGCGCCTCGGGGAAACCCTTCCTCAGCCTCACCATCGACGGGCACGCCAACGACGCCGGCGCGATGACCCGCTGCGAGGCCTATCTCGACTCGAAGGGTTTCCTGCGGCGCTGGTCCGACGAGACGGTCGCGGAGGAACAGGGACGATGAAGACCCCCGTGCAGGAGCACCCGCTTCGTGGGCGCAAGCTCTACATCCCCCCGATGGCCTACGGCTCCGCGTCGGCGCTGGCCGCCGTCTTCCGCTCGCTCGGCGTGGACGCCCAGCCGACGCCGCCGTCGAACGAGAGAACGCTGGAACTCGGCGGCCGCTACGCTTCCGGCGACGAGTGCCATCCCGAGAAGGTGACCCTCGGCGACTTCCTCCGGATCACCGAGGAGAAAGACTTCGACCCGGAAAAGACCGCCTTCTTCATGCCCACCGCCGGCGGACCCTGTCGCTTCGGCCAGTATTCGAACCTGCTCCGCGCGGTGCTGGACGACCTGGGGCTGGAGAACGTGCTCGTCTTCGCGCCCACCTCGAAGGACGGCTACGCGGGGATCGGCACGGAGAACGTGGAGCGCGCCGCCTGGCGCGCCCTCGTCGGCGCGGACGTGCTCCGCAAGATGCAGCTCCGCACACGCCCCTTCGAGACCGTGAAGGGAGACACCGACACGGTCTATCACGAGGGGATTCAACGCCTCATCGAAGTATTGGAGAAGCAGGGCCTCTCGACGGGGAAGCGGCTGGACAGGATCGTCGAGGTACTGACCATATCCCGGGACGCCTTCCGCGCGCTCCCCTCCCGCTACGACCCGAGCCGGCCGCTCATCGGGATCGTCGGGGAGATCTTCTGCCGCCTGAACCGCTTCGCCAACGAGGACCTGGCCCGCAAGGTGGAGGAACAGGGCGGCGTCACCTGGCTTTCGGACATCTGCGAATGGGTCTGGTACACCAATTCGGAGAAGAAGATCCGCATCCGCGACGAAGGGAAGAACGTGGCGGCCCGTCTCGCGAAGCAAAAGGTGACCGCCTTCGTGCAGCACGCCGACGAGCACGCCATGTACAAACCTTTCGAGGAGGACTTCGTCGGTTTCGAGGAGCCGGAAAGCATCGAGGAGGTCCTCGATCTCGCCCGCCCCTACCTTCCGCAGCGGGGCGCCCTCGGCGAGATGATCCTCTCCGTCGGAAAGACCTGCTACCTGCACAAAAAGGGGGCGGACGGCGTGATCGACATCTCCCCCTTCTCCTGCATGAACGGGATCGTCTGCGAGGCGATCTATCCGCGCATCTCCGAGGACCACGACGATATGCCGATCCGCAACTTCTATTTCGACGGCACCCAGGTCGATATGGAACAGCAGATCGGGATCTTCATCG
The DNA here is from genome assembly GCA_016930695.1 of Candidatus Eisenbacteria bacterium. Taxonomy (NCBI): domain Bacteria; phylum Candidatus Eiseniibacteriota; species Candidatus Eiseniibacteriota bacterium. The sequence goes on along the minus strand of JAFGGD010000035.1, from coordinate 15,092 downwards.
AACTCGCCCGCAGCTACCAGGCGCGGAAAAAGACCGAACGCCGCCACCCGAAGAGCTTCGCGTAGACGGCGGGCGGACGACGGCACCTATTTTCTTGTTTTTCTCGTCATGAACAATCTAAACTGGGATGGTTCATTCGTGGCCGTCCCGTACGGATGTCCTTTGCTCTACACCATTCGATCGAAAGGCGATGATCATGAAAAGGTATCCCCCCGTTTATTCGGCCATCGTCCTCTTTCTCGGTCTCCTTCTGCTCGGCGGTTGCGGCGGCGGGGACGGCGACGACAACCCGGCCGGGACGACCGACGTGACGCCGCCCGCGGCGGTTGACGACCTCGGGGCGACGGCGATCACCGGCTCCTCCATCACACTCGCCTGGGCCGCCCCGGGCGACGACGGCTCCACCGGAACGGCCGCTTCCTACGACATCCGTTACTCCACCTCGTCGATCGATACCTCCAACTGGGCCTCCGCCACACAGGCGACCGGCGAGCCGTCTCCGCAGGCGGCGGGCACGACCCAAAGCTTCACCCTCACCGGCCTCGCGGACAGCACCGCCTACTGGGCGGCGATCGTCACGGCGGACGAGGCGGCGAACCTCTCCCCCCTCTCCAATGTGGTCGCCTGCACCACCTCCACGGGAACGGTGCCGGCACTCGACCTGACCGGTTACTGGGACTTCCGGCTGGTCTACGATTCCTCCCCCGATCCGGAAGAAATCGCGGACTGTCCCCACGTGGAGCAGACCGGCACATCCCTCGTCTTCACGCCGTTCTACTATCCGGAAAACCCGGGGCTGACCGGATCGTTGACGGGGGACAGCCTCCATCTCACGGACACCGGAGGCGAATGGACGTTTTCCGGAAAGGCGAACGCCGACAGCATGTGGGGAAACTGGTCGGAGGAAGAGCCGGGCGAGGAAGAGAAAACCGGCACCTGGACGGCGGTGAAGAGAAGCACGGCGCCCGATTCCGAGGACTGGGTGGCGGTGAACGCCGATGTCATCTGCGGACGCACGACCGAAAACGATTATCATATCATCGCGCAGTTGGACGACGAGGAGGGGATCGTGGAGAGCGCCACACTGAGCGGCGATCTGCTCACCGGGAGCTTCGATCTCTCCAACACGCTCTACGCCCAAGAGGAGGGGACGGACGAGTGGTGGACCGACTTCTCCGACTCCGATCTCATCGTCTCCCAAGGATCGTCCCCCTCCTTCCCGCTCGACTACACCGTCCACATCGAGTTCGCCGGCGGCTCCTCGCGTGATGTCCCGATCACCGTCGGCCGGTATTACGACATCGAAACCCCCTGCGCCTGGCGGACCGTCTTCTTCGATGATTTCAATTCCACGACGCTCGATCCCGAATGGTCGCTTTATACAGGAGACGCGACGGTCTACACCTTGACCGGCACGGTCATCGCCGTGGACGATTCCCCCGCCTACACGGACGGCCCCTTCTTTATCTACGCCGACTCGACGGCCGGCGAGAAAACACGTCTCACCTGCGAGGTACGCACGGAGGAGATGAACGGCGAAGTGCAGTTGGTCTTCGTCCTACGCGCCTCCTCATCCGCCGGTAACTACGTGTTCGGTCTCTGGGACGGTTTGCGCATCAAGAAAGAAACCGGCGGCGGTGAGGAACTGCTCGCCTACGCCCCCTCCTACGCAATGGGAGACTACGAGACGCTCGTCTTCGAATGCATCATCGAAGAGGGCGACCTGACCTTCACCGTGCGGAACCTCTCCGGCGGAGTGGTCGCGGAAATCGAGGCGACCGATCCCTCTCCCTTCGTGGGCGGGGCGGCCGGTTTCGGCGGCGAAATCGACGGCACCACCGGCGAGTACCTCCACTTCGACGACTTCAAGCTGGAGGTGTGCGAGTAGGAAGCGTCTTCCCGGGCTCCGATCTCGACTGAGGATGGACCGTATCTCCGCGCGATCGGATTCGCTTGACTCGATTGACTACAAAGTGTAGTTGTTTGACTACGTTCTGTAGTCAATGCATGCCCGCATAGGGGTCAACCATGGCGAGAGACAATGTAATTCATTCAATAACAAGGCTTTTCCCGAATCAGGCCGTACCGGATATCCTCTCACTCTTTCTGATGAATCCGGATCGCGAGTTCTATCAACGAGAGATCGCCGAGAAAGCGGGAGTCACGGTCCTCCAGGTGCAGCGCGCGCTGAAACGAATCGAGGAAGCCGGTTTCGCCGAGAGAAATCGCCGGGGGAACAGAGTGTACTACCGGGCGAGGAGAGACCATCCCGCCTATGAAGATTTGAAGGGAATCCTATTGAAGACCGTGGCGCTCGGAGACCGACTGCGGGAGGTGTTTCGACCGCTTCGCGGCGAAGTGACGCTCGCCTTCGTTTTCGGATCCTTCGCCTCCGGCGCCGAATCGAAGGGAAGCGATATCGACCTGATGATCGTGGGATCTCTCTCTTCCCGGAAAGCCGCCTCCCTTATCGGACCGTTGGGACGCGAACTCGACCGGGAGTTCAACCCCGTCCTTTATCCGGTGGAGGAGTTTCGTGCGAAAGCGAGAGAAGGCAATCCATTCATTCGATCGGTGATCTCGGGACCGAAAATCTGGCTGATCGGCAATGAAGAAGAACTTGAATCAATGGTTGAGTGAGCGTCGTCTTCGATCACATGAATCCAGCCGTCGGGAAATCGAATCCCTCCTTCGCGTGGTGGATCGGGATCTCAAGGACGCGGCGGTCGAGGGCGTGTCGGTCGACAGGCGATTCACCATCGCCTACCACGCGGTGCTCCAGCTTGCCACGATCGTTCTTCGCGCGTCGGGATACACCGCGTCCGGCGCCGGACACCATTGGATCGCTTTCCAGGCTCTTCTTTCGGTCCTGGGTTCATCGGAACAGGAACGAGTCGACTATTTCGACCACTGCCGGCGAAAGAGAAATGCAGCCGACTATGACGCCGCCTTCGGAATCGCCGAGGCGGAACTACGGGAACTGATGAAGGAGGCGTGGGGCTTCCGGCGGGACGTGCTGGAGTGGCTGAAAGAGCATCATCCGGAGCTTGTACATACGGAATAATGATACAATCAACATAGAAAGAGAATGATCCGATGTCACAGAATCCGATCGAAAACTACCTGACCGATATCGCGGAGATTCAACGTACCCGTTCTCATACCCCAGAAACATCATTCTATTCCGCTCTTGAGACACTGTTGACTTCGATCGGCAAGGAACTGAATCCCAAGGTCCGTTGCGTGATGCAGATTTCGGGAAAGGACTCGGGATTCCCCGATGGAGGCTTGTTCACCGGGGAACAGTTCCGGAAGCGCCCGAAACAAGTCGATCGAGGAGACCCGCTCCTATCAACCCAAAATCCAGCACGGGGCGTGATCGAAGTCAAAGCTCCGGAAGAGGATGTTCGAACCACGGCCGAATCCGAGCAGGTGGGCCGCTATTGGAAGAAGTATGGAGCGGTTCTTGTGACCAACCTCCGTTCTTTCGCCCTCGTCGGCAAGGACTGCAACGGCGATCCACGTATTCTAGAGACGTTCACTCTGGCCGACAGCGCGCAAGATTTCTGGAACCTGACCGCACATCCGAGGAAAGCGGCGTACGAGCACGGCGAGCGCATGGTCGAGTATCTCCGCCGAGTGTTGCTCCACAAAGCGCCGCTTGCCCGGCCTCAGGACGTGGCGACCATTCTTGCCTCCTACGCACAAGACGCCCGCCTCCGCATGGAGGGGACGGATCTTCCCGCGCTCGCGAGCGTTCGCCGGGCTCTTGAAGATGCGCTCGGTATCCGTTTCGAGGGGAAAAAGGGGGAGCACTTCTTTCAATCCACTCTCGTACAAACCCTGTTTTACGGTGTTTTTTCCGCGTGGGTCGTTTGGGCCCGCAAGCGGTCATCCCATGAATCCGGCGGCGGTTCCTATTCCGAATCTCTAAGGGAAGAAACGCCCCATATACCCGGCCGAGAAAGGACTCCGCCGGTTCTTCGTAAGAGGGCTTTCCGCCGCCGAGCACTCTCCGCCACTCACCCCACTCGGAAACCGGTCCTCCATCGGACAGGAGGTTCGCGCCGGAGCGCCGTCCCCCGCCCGGAAAGGGGGAACGGCGCCGCGGGAGCGCATTGCGGCGCGGCGGCGGCGCGAAAGGGGCCGGGCCCTCCGCTCAACGGACCAGAACGACTTTGCGCGTGAACACCTTTTCTCCCGCCTTCAGCCGCGCGTAGTAGACGCCGCTGGGGACCTCTCTTCCCGCTCCGTCCTTCCCGGACCATTCCGCGTGATGCGTCCCCGCGTCGCGGAATCCCTCGTCCAAACCGGTCACGCGCCGGCCGGCGGCGTCGTACAGATCGAGGCGCACACGCGCGGGCTCGGCAAGGGAGTAGGAAAACACGGTGAGCGGATTGAAGGGATTGGGCGCGTTCACGAAGATCCTGCCGGACGTTTCCGGAACGGCGCCGCCCACGGCTGTCTGGATTTCGAGAGGGAGCTTGGCGATGAAATAATCGGACAAACCGTTCGGCGTCTGATCGTATGCCCCTTGCGTCACGGGGAAGTTCGCGGACCTCGTGTACCCGGCGACGACGGCGTCTCCGTTCCCGTCGATCACGAGTCCCCCTTTGTTGTAATCAAGAGCATCGCCCCCGATGTAGGTCGAATAATCCACGGCGGTCAGGTCCGTAGTGAACCGGGTGACGAACACGTCCCAGTCCCCGTTGTAGGTCGGGTCCGCCGATCCGATGGTGACGGGATAGTCGGCGGAATGCGTATGGCCGGATACGACCGGTTTTCCATCCGGATCCAGATCGACGATCCAGGCGTCCTCATCCTCGGTTCCGCCGAAATACGTGCAGGCGTCGATCGCGTTCGCGGTGAAGTCGAATCGAAACAGGAATCCGTCGACCTCCCCGATCGCCGCTTCGCGATACGCGCCCGGTGTGGTCGGGAAATCGAGAGAAGTCGTTCGTCCCGTGACGACCGCGTTGCCGTCCGGGTCCACCACCATCGCCACGGCACTGTCCAGACCGTCCCCGCCGATATAGGTGCAAAAGAGAAGACCGTCCAGAGAGGAGGGGAAACGGGCGATGAAGGAGTCCTGCGTTCCGTCCAATGTGCTGTCACAAGCATCCATTAAAGGGAGATCGAGGGAGGCCGTTTCTCCGACCAGCAAGACGTCCCCTCCGGGAGCCATGCGGACTTCGCGGGGATTGTCACAATCTTGTCCGCCGAAAAATGTGGAGGCGAGAAGCTGGAGCCCGTCCGCGCTCAGCTTGGATAAGAACGCGTCGCTCTCTCCATTCGACGTCGTGTCGAAAGCCCCGGCCGTCGTCGGGAAACCGGCGCCGGCTTGCCCGATCACGAACACATTGCCCTCGTCGTCGACGGTCAGGCCGCGACCGTACTCGCCCCCCGGACCGCCGAGGTACGTGGAGAAGACGAGAGAGTCGCCGTCCGCGCCGAGTCTCGTCACAAACACGTCGCCCCAGTTGGCCAGGCCTCCCGAGAAAGTGTCACAGTACGCGCTTTTCGTGGGGAAATCGGTGGAATTGGTCTTCCCGACGATCGCAATCGATCCGTCCGAGGCGAGGGCGACCTCCCGCGCGGCATCGAAATTATCGCCCCCCAAATAAGTCGAAAAAACGAGCGCCGATCCGTCGGCCGATAGTTTGGTGACCGACGCATCGGTCGCCACGCCGGTCGATTCCTGGAAAGAACCGGCCGTCGTGGGGAAGTCCGAGGAAAGGACTTCGCCGACGAAGACCGGCCTGTTCTCCGAGTCGAGCTTCAGAGAAAAAAGATCCTCCGGGCCGCTCCCCCCCAGATAGGTGCTCCATGTCAGGCCGGGATCGATGGTGAGGGGGCGGGACCGGTCGACGCCGGAGAGGGTGTAGCCGATCTCGTTCCGGCCGAGTTTCTTGTAGGCGCCGGTTCCCCTCTCCCCTCCGTCCTGCAGAAGAAGGGGGGGCTCCTCCCGGAACACCTTCCCGCCTGCGTGGACGGCCAACGCGCCGTCGCCGCCGATCCGAACCGAATCGGCCCCTTCATACCGCAAGACGAAGGATTCGAGATCCGCCTCCGGGGAGACGTCCAGATCGTATTTCAGAAGGCCGCCGCGGAAGGAATAGATCATGTCGATTCCGGGACGGATCGATCGATAGGTGATTCCGCGAAATCCGGGAACGTGCGTCGCCCAACCCTCCGGATCGCTCCCGCGAAAGACGTTCAGCGTTCCGGGCAGTTCCTCGCCGGGAAGGATCCGCGCGCCCCCGCCGGCCCCCTCCCAACCGACGCGGATCACCGTTCTCCGTGCGCTTCCGTCCTCCCGCGGCGCGTCCCGGACATCCGTAACCATCGACGACTCGGTGAAGAAAACCGTCCCGCCGTCGATGGACGCGTAGTACTTCACCTCTTCCGGGTATTGGCCGTCGTTCCTCCAAAACCGCTCGCCCCGCAATGCGAACACTACGGACTCGCCCGGGGCTTGCGTCGCTTCCGAAGCGCGGCTCTCCGCACCGAATCCGATTCCGAAAAGAAGCAGGCCGATCGCGGACACCGAGACGGATACACGCTTGTTCATGACGAGCCCTCCACTACTAGTCGGATTCATGGCACACTACGGACGGATGGATACGCAAGTATACCAAAGCATGCTCTAACCGTCAATTATCCATACGTTTGTCCACGGGTCCGGCCGAGGGGCGATTTTCTACCGCCCGCCGCCTCCCGGGCCCCGGGACTCCCCGACGGGAGAGAGTGGTTCCGTGCTGGAGCCCGCCCCCTCCTTCCGCTAAGATGATCCCCGTCGCGGCGTTCCGGGCGCGGCGCGTAACGACCGCGGGGGAGGGATCATGACCGAGGCGGGACGACTGACGAGAAACGTGCTCTACGGGGCTTCCACCCACGGCACCAACTTCCTCGTCCTCCTCCTGTTCATCCTCGCCGCGCGCGTTCTCGGCGACGAGGACTTCGGCAAGTTCTCCTACGCCTTCGCCCTCGTCACCGCGTTCATGCAGCTCTCCCTCTACTCCATGCACAACCGGACCATCATCGACGTCGCGCGCGATCCCTCGCGCGTCCCGCGCGTCTTCGGCAACCTGCTCGGCATGCAGCTGATCGCCTCGGCCCTCACCATCGCGCTGGTGACGGCGATCGGCTTCCTCATCGACCCTCGCCCGGAGATCCGCCTTCTCGTTTTCCTTCTCGCCGTAGCGATGGTGAGCCGCGGAATCAAGATGGCGGTCCGCCTGCTGCTCAAGGGGCTGGAGCGTTTCGGCGTAGAGGCGATCGTGCAGCTCGCCGGCCAAGGAGGACTCTTCGCGGTCTGTCTGTTCGCCCTTCTCGCCTCCGGCGACCTCGTTCTCTTCACCGTCGTCTTCGCGGCGGCGCGTCTTCTGGACGCGCTCCTGGTCCATCTCTGGGCGCTCCGCGGAGTGGGGGGAGTCCGCCCCCGTTTCGACTGGGCATCGTGGCCGCCGCTCCTGAGGGCCGGTATTCTCTTCGCCGGCGTGAACGCCGTCCGGGACGTTTACTTCCGGATCGGCACCGTCGCGCTAGGCCTCATCCGGACCGACGCCGAGGTGGGCTGGTACAACGCGGCGACCAAACTCTACGACGTCACGCAGGAGATCCCCGTCGTTCTCGCCTACGCGCTCCTTCCGACGCTCTCCGCCGTGGCGATTCTTCCCGGCGATCGCCTCGCCCGTCTCTACCGCCGCGGCTTTCGCTACCTTCTCGCCGCCGGCCTCCCTCTCACCCTCTACTTCTTCCTTACCGCGCCGCGGCTGATCGGCACGATCTACGGGAGCGAGTACGGGCCCGCCGCGGGCATGCTCCGCCTTCTGGCCCTCGCCGTCTTCCCCTCCTTCCTCGTCGTCTTCGGCGCCTATGTGCTGATGGCGCTGGACCGGGTCCGGGCGGTGCTCGTCCTTTCGGCGACGACGACCGCCGTCGCCTGCGCGCTGAACCCGATTCTGATCGCTTCCCACGGCGGCGCCGGCGCCGCGGCCGCCCTTCTCCTCACGCAGATTTTCGGCGCGCTCTGGATGTCGATATTGATCGCTCGGGCCGGACAGGCACCTCCTCGGTGGGGCGGTCTTCTCCCCATACTCGCCGCGGCGCTCCCCACCGCCGCCGTGATCCGCCTCCTCGCGGAGCGTTCGGTCCTCCTCTCCGCGCCCACCGCCGCCGCGGTCTACGTCCTCTTTCTCCTTCTCCTCCGCGTTCCGGACGAGCAGGAGCGGGGCGTGATCCGGAGCGTTCTCCGCGTTCTCCTCCGCCGGTCGCCGCGCGGCGATTCGCTCGACGAAAAGGGGCCGGACGGGTAAGGTCGAGGCCGAACCGCGACGCGAAGGCCGTCGCGCCCCGAAGCGGAGATCCCATGGAACCTTTCACGCTGATTCTCGTTCGCCATGGCCAGACACTCTGGAACCTGGAGGGACGGCTGCAGGGGCACGGCGACAGCCCTCTCTCCGACACGGGCATCGCCCAGGCGCGGGCGGCCGCGGAGCGCCTCGCCTCCATCCCAATCGACGCGCTCTACGCCAGCGATCTGGGGAGGGCGATGGAGACGGCGCGGATCGTTTCGGAGACGACCGGCCGGCCGCTCCTCCCCGAGCCGCGGATCCGTGAGAGAGGGCTCGGCCCGCTCGAGGGGCTCACCGCGGGGGACGCGGCCCGGGAGCACCCATTGGTGTTCCGGCGTTACATGAGCTGGGACCCGGACTACGCGATTCCGGGCGGAGAGAGCGAGAGGGAGGTTTTCGAGCGGGTCGGCGCCTGGGCGGACCGGGCGGCGGCGCGCCACGGCGGCGGCGCGGCGGCGGCGATCACCCACGGCGGCGTCCTGAACGTCTTTCTGCGGCGTGTGCTCGGCGTTCCGCTCCACGTTCCCCGGAGGTTTCGTATTCAGAACGCTGCGCTCCATTTCTTCGTCTATGAAGACGGGGCCTGGCTCCTGGAGCGGTGGGGGGACACGAATCACCTGCCGCCGCCGCTCCTCTTCGACGACCAGAAGACGGTCCGCCACTGATACGAAACCGGGGAGGGAACGATGCGCCGATCCGCCGCGACCGCAGCACTGCTTTTCCTCGTCCTCGCCTCCGCTCCGGCGGGCGGCGCGGACCGGGAGGAAACGGCACGGGAGACGATGAAGCTGAACGATCTGAAGCTGACCGTTTTATACGACAACTACTCCGCCGACGAGGGCCTGGAAACGGCCTGGGGTTTCGCCTGCCTCGTCGAGGGGATGGAGGAGACGATCCTCTTCGACACCGGCGGCGAGGACGATCTCTTGCTCCGCCACATGGAGAGCCTCGGCGCGGATCCGCGGGCGGTGGACCGGGTCGTGCTCTCCCATTACCACCGCGACCACATCGGCGGTCTCTTCGGATTTCTCGAGAAGAACCCGGACGTGACCGTCTACGTTCCCTACAATTTCCCGCCCGGATTCCGCGCCCACGTCGAAGAACGGGGGGCGAAGGTAATCGTCGTCGACGAGCCGGTCCGGGTCACGGCCTCGGCCCTCACCACCGGCGTTCTCGGCGGGGGCGTGCCGGAACAATCGCTCCTCCTCTCCACCGACAAGGGGGTGGTGGTCCTCACCGGCTGCAGCCATCCGGGGATCGCTCGAATCGTGGAGCGCGCCCGCGAGGTGACCGGAGGGGAGATCCTCCTCATCGCCGGCGGCCTCCATCTTCTCCGCCACGAGGACGACGCGGTGGACCGAATCACCGGCCGGCTCCGGGAGCTGGGCGTCCGCTGCGTCGCCCCCTCCCACTGCTCCGGTGACCGGGCGCGGGAGTTGTTCGCCGCCGCCTATGGAGATCGCTTCATCGATCTCGGCGTGGGGCGCGTCCTCACCGGAGCGGACATCCCCCTCCCCTAAAGCGATGCGGGGGCGGACACCCATTCCTCCGCTGCTCGGGTGCCCGTCCCCCACCCCGCGAAATTCCCCTGCCGACCCGCTCGACAGACCGCGGGGCCGCCTGCTATTCTTCCCACCGACGGCGGGTGATTCGATTCATGGGGCCGCAACGCGCCATCCCGGAGTCCTTTCCGGGCTTCGCCCCTCGACCGACCCCCCGGGTGGAATCGGCGATCCCGTCGCGAGGTGCCTCGGCGCCCCGCCGCGCGCTGAAATCGTTCCCGGTTCCGCAGGGGGAAATCATTGATGAGAAAAACAGACGGAAGCGACGTCCCGATCCGGCGACGCCCGGTGCGTTCGTTCGTCCGAGCGACGGCCGGCGCGGCGGCCGCCGCCCTCCTTCTCGGAGCGCCGGCGGCGAGCGCGAGCGCCGACGAACCGGCGCCCGGCCGGACGCTGGCCCGGCAGGCCGTGGAAGAGAGAGAGCACTGGAACACGACGGACCACTCCAAACACGAGGAGCTTCAGGCGGAGTTCCACGCCGGCCCGGAGGTGACCCGCGCCTGCCTCTCCTGCCACACCGAAGCGTCCCTCCAGTTTCACCAAACCATCCACTGGACCTGGGCGGATCCCTTCGCGGACCCGGCGAAGCGGAACGGCAAGGGAGGCTGGACGGTCAATAATTTCTGCATCAACATCCATTCCAATGAACCGCGCTGCACCTGCTGCCACGCCGGCTACGGCTGGAAGGACGACACCTTCGACTTCACCGACCAGAACCGTGTGGACTGCCTCGTCTGCCACGAACAGACCGGCACGTACGTCAAGTTCCCCGCCGGCGCCGGCAACCCGGCGGCCGAGGAGATGGTGTTCAAGGGGAACGGCAAAACCTACTACCCGCCGGACTGGAACCGGGTCGCGCAGAGCGTCGGGCGGCCGACGAGACGGAACTGCGGCGTCTGCCATTTCGACGGCGGTGGCGGCGACGGCGTGAAGCACGGCGACCTGGACAGCTCCCTCCGCGAACCGAACCGCGAACTGGACGTTCACATGGGGACGGACGGCGAGGATTTCGACTGCGTCCGCTGCCACACCACGCGTGGCCACCTGATCGCGGGGCGGATCTATTCCACTCCCGCCGCGCCGGACCGCCGGAGCCTGATCGAGGACGACCTGGCGCCCAAGATCATGTGCGAGTCCTGTCACAGCGACAAACCGCACAAGCCGGGCGTGAAGGCGAACGACCACACCGACAAGGTCGCCTGCCAGAGCTGCCACATCCCCACCTTCGGGCGCGGCCTGCCGACCAAGATGTGGTGGGACTGGTCGAAGGCGGGGAACAAGAAAGACGGAAAACCCTACACGGAAAAGGGCCCCTACGACCGCCCGGTCTACGACACGAAGAAGGGAGAGTTCGTCTGGGCGGTGGACGTGGTTCCCGAATACGCCTGGTTCAACGGCTCGATACCGACGCTCACCGCCGCGGACGAAATCGATCCCGGGTCGACGCCGGTCCGGGTCAGCTGGCCCCTCGGCGCCCGGAGCGACCCCAACTCCCGCATCTTCCCCTTCAAGGTGCATCGCGGAAAGCAGCCCTACGACACGGAGAACAAGACGTTTCTCGTCCCGCACCTCTTCGGCAAGCCGGATTCGGACGCCTATTGGGCGCACTACGACTGGCAGCGCGCCCTGGTGAGCGGGCAGCGCGCCGCCGGCCTTCCCTTCAGCGGTAAATTCGATTTCATCGAGACGAGTTTCGTCTATCCCACCACCCACATGGTGGTCCCCAAGGAGCGCTCCCTCGCCTGCGAGGAGTGCCACGCCGACGAAGCGCGCCTCGCGAACCTGACCGGGTTCTATATGCCGGGCCGGGATCGGAGCCGACCGGTGGACGTCGGCGGCTGGGGGCTGGTCGGATTCAGCGTGGTCGCGGTGGCGGTTCACGGCTCGATCCGGTTCGTCTCCTACGGCTCTCGCAAGCGGAAGGGCGGACGAAAAGGGGGGAACGACGCCGCGAAGGAGGAGCGGTCATGAACGCGCGCGAAAGGCTCGTCACGATCTACCTCTACACTCGGTTCGAGCGTTTCTGGCACTGGGTGCAGGCCGCGCTGATCCTCACGCTCATCCTGACCGGCCTGGAGATCCACGGTACCTTCACCCTTTTGGGATTCGATCGGGCCGTCGAAATCCACAACTTCGTCGGCGTTTCCTGGCTGATCCTGTTCGTGTTCATCGTCTTCTGGCTCCTCACGACGGGAGAGTGGAAGCAATATATCCCCACGTCGAAGAGGATGTACGATGTGGTCTGCCACTACTCGATCGGCATCTTCCAGGGGAAACCGCATCCGATCCAGAAATGCGTGGACCGCAAACACAATCCGGTGCAACGACTTGTGTACCTCACCATCGCGGCGATCCTGCTCCCGATTCAGATGGTGACGGGGCTGCTCTATTTCACGTATAATCATTGGGAGGCTTGGGGAATCGATTTCCTGGGCCTCGCCGGCGTCGCCTCGGTCCACATGATCATGGCGTTCTTTCTCCTCGCCTACCTGGTGGTGCATCTGTACATGACCACCACGGGACACACGCTGAGTTCCCACATCGCGGCGATGTGGACCGGCCGGGACCTGGTGGTGGAGGGGACGACCGTCGAGGACTGGGAGCGGGCGAAAGACAAGACCTAAACCGAAAAACGCGGGCGCGTCTCCGGCGCTTCGGCGCCACCCTCTCGGGTCCGGAGGGAGCGCGCCCGCCTTTTCCTTGTTCGAGTGCCGACACGGCCCGCGGGGAATCCGCGCGGAGGAATGACATGGCTCGGGATTACGACATCCTCACCATCGGGCTGGGACCGGCCGGCATGGCGGTTTCGGTCATGGGCTCGGCGATGGGGCTGAAAGTGTGCGCCGTGGAAAAGCACAAGATCGGCGGGGAGTGCATGAACGTGGGATGTATCCCGAGCAAGGCGCTCCTCCGGATGGCGAAGACCCGCGCCTTCACCGAGAAGCTGGAGGAGATGGAGCTGGAGGGGCTCCCCTCGCCCGGGATCAAGCATCCCTTCGAACGGATTCAGGAGAAGATCACCTACATCAACGAGAAGAAGACGCGCCGCATGTTCGACAAGGTCGACCTGATTCTCGGCGAGGGGGAGGCGAGTTTCGTCGACGGGCGAACCGTGGAGGCGGCGGGACGGCGGATCACGGCGAAGAACTTCTTCGTCTGCGCCGGCACCAAGCCGATGATGCTGCCGATCCCCGGTGTCGGCGACGTGGACGTCCTCACCAACGAGAACATCTTCCATCTCGACACGATCCCCAAGAGCATGATCATCATCGGCGGCGGCGCCATCGGCTGCGAGATGGCGCAAGCATTCCAGAGACTCGGCTGCGGTGTGCGGATTGTTCAGATCGACCCGTACCTCCTCCCCTTCGGCGATCCCGAGGCGGGGCACCTATTGGAGAAGGTCTTCCGCGAGGACGGGATCGAAGTCTACAACGGCCGGCACATCAGCCGGATCGCCCGCTCCGACGGCGGCGTCGTCCTGGAGACGGAAGAGGGGGATCGCCTCGTCGCGGACCGTCTCCTCATGGCGGCGGGACGGAAGCCGGCGCTGGAGTCGCTCCGCCTCGACCGCGCCGGCGTGGCGACGACGAAACGCGGGATCACCGTGAACCGCCACGTGCGAACCAACCGCCGCGACATCTACGCGCCCGGCGACTGCAACGGCACCTACCTCCTCTCCCACGCGGCGATGCACCAAGGGATGGCGGCGCTCATGAACTGCATGATCCCGCCCCCCTTCCGCATGAACTTCCGGAAATACGTCGTCCCCTGGACCGTCTTCACCGAACCGCAGGTGAGTTTCGTCGGCGAGCACGAGAGGGCGCTGAAGAACCGCGGCGCGAAGTACGAAGTGACGGAAATGAAGTACGAGGACTACGGCGCGGCGATCGCCGAAGGGGTGGGCGTGGGTTGGGTCCGGATCCTCGCGAGCCCCGCGGGACGGATCTACGGGGTCGGCGTGGTCGGCGAAGGCTCCGGCGACATGATCAACCAGTGGGGCCTCGCCATACAGAAGAAGATCCGCCTCCACGAAGTGATGCTCCTCCAACACTCCTTCCCCACCATGGGCTACCTGAACAAGATGGCCGCCGAGCAGTGGATGATGGGCAAGATGAAATCCCCTCGGCTCCAGCGGATGGCGAAGTGGATGTATCGGATGTAGGGGCGGTGCTCTCCATGCCGTCGCCCCCTCCCCCTCCGGGGCACGGTCCGGATGCTTCCGCATCCTCCCTCTGCTCGCTCGCCGACCCACCTCCGTCCGCCTCGCTGCGCTCGGCGGGCTTCGGTGGGTGCCCGGCTCGTCGAGACGGCCCCGAGAGGGGGAGGGGGCGACGGCATGGCGGCACCGCTGGGAGGATTGAAATGTGTGATTCGAAATGGCGGACCAGTTTTATTGAGGGAAGAATCGGCATCGTACGCAAGTTGACGGACGAAAATGTCGGAGGCACCTACGCCGAAGCAATCCTCATATTAACAGCACTCATAAGCGCTACCGCGGCGAAATGCTGGCCGAAACGAAAAGGAAGAGATCCTATTGATAGAAAGAGATTTGTAGAGACCATTCACCGATTCGCTGGTCACAAATACCTGGCAGATTTAATCAGCACAGACTTGCTGGTTAGGTCATTGGAGGATAAAAAGAAGAAGGAAGCTGGCTTCCTCAAACACCTCACTACTTTCAAACCGGGGGATATGCCTTCCGGGGCGGACATCAGCAAACCTGATTCCGAGATAACTCGTTTTTGTCCCTCTCTCGAAAAAGGCACCATTCGCAACTACTGCTATTCCAGTCTACTCTATGATCTTCTTCGCTCGCCCTATGTTCATGAGTACCGCCACCATGAAGATGTAGTAACCTGGATACTCGATCACCTATGGTCAAACAATATGTATTACAGAGACTCCGGCAGATTACTTGATAAGACAACACGCCGATACAGATTATACTTTGGATTAGGTTGGATCGCCGGTGTCGCTCACTCGATTACACAAAACCTTGACGAACAGATACCGAAGGACGAGGAAGTAGAACGTCCCGATAAATGGTGGATTGATGGCGGTTAGAGTCGTCCTCACCTCCCTTTCGGGGCCGTTCGGCCGTTCCCGTGATTGAGACGCCCAGCCGGCCCATCGGGCCGGGGCGAGGGTGGGCGGCGAGTTGCGCAGCCGCCGG